>NZ_SIJL01000054.1 GCF_004307015.1 Thermus thermamylovorans | reverse complement strand
CTAAAAGGTTCCGGAACCAGACCCCAAGCCTGAGCCTAATAGCCCCCCAAATGGCCCTCCAAAGCACTTCCCCCCTCGCTACCGAGGGGGGAAGCTTTGCGTTTCCATCGTGGTGGGCGATGGTGGACTTGAACCACCGACCTCACGCTTATCAGGCGTGCGCTCTGACCAGCTGAGCTAATCGCCCCCGCACGCAAAGAATAGCTTAGCCAGGAACCGGCTTTCCGTCAAGACAATGTAATTGGCCACCACATTTGA
>NZ_SIJL01000053.1 GCF_004307015.1 Thermus thermamylovorans | reverse complement strand
CTCCGGAAGCCTCCGGCAGGCCCTCCCGGGAAAGGCCCAGGTAAGCCTCCACCACCCGCTCGTCCTGGCGCAGGGCCTCCGCCGGTCCCTCCAAGGCCACCTCCCCCGCCTCGAGGACCAGCCCCCGGTCGGCCAGGGCCAGGGCCACCTTGGCGTTTTGCTCCACCAGGAGGAGGGTGGTGCCCTCCCCCTTGAGGGCGGCCAGGATGCGGTAGATCTCCCGCACCATCAGGGGGGCCAGGCCCAGGGAGGGCTCATCCAGAAGCAGGATCCGGGGCCTGGCCATGAGGGCCCGGCCGATGG
>NZ_SIJL01000052.1 GCF_004307015.1 Thermus thermamylovorans | reverse complement strand
GGGGGGAGAGGGCGAGGAGGAGGAGGAGGCCCCCGGAGAGGTCCAGGGGGCGCTTGGCCTTGGCGGTGCGCACCATGCTAGCCTCCCAGGTAGAGCCGGGCCACCTCGGGGTCCGCGAGGAGCTCCGCCCCCGTGCCCTCCAGCCGGTTTTCCCCCGCCGCCAGCACGTAGGCCCGGTGGGCCAGGGCCAGGGCCTTCTTGGCGTTTTGCTCCACCAAAAGCACCGCCACCCCGGTGGCGTTCACCCCCCGCACCTGCTCGAAGAGGTGGTCCACCAAAAGGGGAGAAAGCCCCGCGGTGGGCTCGTCCAGGATGAG
>NZ_SIJL01000051.1 GCF_004307015.1 Thermus thermamylovorans | reverse complement strand
GTGAGAGGGGTGCGGAATGTGGGTACCCGAGGATGACCAAAAGTTTTGGTCCCATTTTCTTGAGGAGTTGGGGATAGAGCGCAGCCAACGCAAGCTCTCCCTTCCCACCCTTGACGAGTATGACCGCCTTTGGCAAGCCCTAGGGTGGCACAGAGAAACGCAACCTCATCTGAGGGTGTTTAAGAACGGCAAGCGGGACTTCATAGGCACTCTCGATACCATTTTTCACTTTAAGGCCTTACGTTTGAAGGCCCTTAAGGACGCTTTTGTTACTTTCTATCAAACTGGCCATCTCTCCGAAGAAGCTAAACCCTATGAGCGAATGTTTAGCAAGCTAAGGGAAGCCTTGGAAGTTCTCCTCGGAGAAGAACGAATCAATTTGCGGGATCAAGAAGCGGTGCTTAGCTTCCTAGAGGAGGTAGGGATCGTTTTAGGAGAGCCCAACCCCATAAGGCTCCTGTTTAATCGCTCCGAACGGGCACTTGAAGATATTTATCTAAGGCTGGGCGGTGGTAATCCTAAAAGTCATAGCGAATTCAGCAGCACTCGGTTCCGTCACAAGCAGGTTAAGGTGAGATTGCTCGAATCTTCGGTCCGTCTCGAAGGGGTGTGGCCCACCCTTAGCCGAGAGCCTCTTCTCGAGGGATGGAGGGTCTACGGGAAAGTAGTGCTGGAGGACGGACGCTTCAAGCGCTTTTCCTGGGTGCCGCGCTACACCATCGAAGGTCGTGTCAAGAGTTATGT
>NZ_SIJL01000050.1 GCF_004307015.1 Thermus thermamylovorans | reverse complement strand
CCGCCCCGTTGGGGCCGATGAGGGCCAGGATCTCCCCCCGCCTCAAGGCCAGGGACACCCCGGCTACGGCCAAGAGCCCCCCAAAGGCCTTCTTGAGGTCCTGGGCCTCCAGGAGCACCTCTCCCCCGGCCCCGGTGGAGGGCCTGGGGGGAAGGGGGGCCGCCCGGGGGAGCCGGGCCGAGGCCCGGGGCAGGTACCGCTCCAAGAGGGGCCACACCCCCTTGGGGGCCAGGAGGAGGATGGCTCCCAGGATCAGGCCGTAGGCGATGGTCTCGTAGTTGCCCTGCTGCCCCAAAAGCCTTGGCAGCAAGTCCTTGAGCCAGTCCTCCAGGCCCGTGAAGAAGGCCGTCCCCAGAAGCACCCCCGGGATCGTCCCCACCCCCCCGGCCACGGCCATCACCAGGTACTTGATGGAGGCCTCCAGGGAGAAGGGCGTGGGGTTCACAAAGCGCAGGAAGTGGGCGTACAAAAACCCTGCGAGCCCGGCGATGGCCCCGGAGAGGAGGAAGGCCTTGAGGCGGAGCCCCGCCGGGTCCACCCCAAAGCTGGCCGCCGCCAGGGCATCCCCCCTCAGGGCCAAAAGGGCCCGGCCCAGGCGGCTTTGGCGCAGGTTGTGGAGGGCGAGGATCAGGAACACCAAGAGGAGGAGGCCCAAAAGGGCGTAGCGGAAACCCGTGTCCAGGGGTAGGCCCAAGAGGACCAAAGGGGGAAGGTCCGTGAGCCCCGTGTGCCCCCCGGTGAGCCAGACCAGGTTCCCCGCCAGGATGTAGAGGGCCACCTGCCAGGCGATGGTGGAAAGGGGCAGGAAGTGCCCCTTGAGCCTGACCGTAAGGGCCCCCAGGACCAGGGCCAGGAGG
>NZ_SIJL01000049.1 GCF_004307015.1 Thermus thermamylovorans | reverse complement strand
GAATATCCGAAAGGGGGGTACCTTTCAGATGGACCCACTTCTCCTTACAGCACAGCAGATCCAGGAGCGTTACGGTCTGCACCGCAACACCCTGTACAAGTGGGAGAAGCAGGGCATCCTCCACCCCGTCCGCACACCGGGCGGCCGCAGGCGGTACCGCAAGGAAGAGATCGAACGGCTACTCTCCTTAGGGGTCGGAGCTCCTTCGGAAAGACCCAGGCCCCGTACCCTGCTCTACGCCCGGGTAAGCACCAAAAAGCAGGAAGCTTTTCTCAGAAACCAGATCGCCCGGCTGGAAGCCTTTGCCAGGGAGCGGGGTTGGGAATACGAGGTCATCGCCGAAGTCGCCAGCGGGGTCAACGAGAACAGGCGGGGCCTCGTCAAGGTTCTGAACCGGGCCAAGAACGGGGAGCTGGACCGGGTGGTGGTGGAGTACGAGGACCGCCTGGCGCGGTTCGGCCTCGGCTACATCCGGCGCTTCCTGGAAGCCTTCGGGGTGGAGCTCGTGGTCCTGAACGGGAAGGAGAGTCAGGAGGTGCACGAGGAGCTGGCCGAGGACCTGGTGGCCGTCGTTTCCAGCTTCGCGGCGCGGATTTACGGGAAACGAGGTTCGCGTCCCAGGAGGAAAAAGGGGGAGGCCAGGGGTGTCCAAGCGGCGGAAGAGAAAACCTAAGCACTTCCGGGGAGTCTACGCCCTCCTGGTCTTCCCCTTTGCAGAGGACTTTCACCTTCTCCTGGACCTCATGCGCCGCTTCTCGGCGGCCGTGCGCTACGCCTACAACCGCCTCTTGGAAGGAAAGGGCCGGGAGGAGCTCAAACGTCAGGACGGCCTCCTCTGCACCTTCTTCCGCCTCAACACCCGCTACGCCGAC
>NZ_SIJL01000048.1 GCF_004307015.1 Thermus thermamylovorans | reverse complement strand
CCCCCCTTTCGGATATTCAATGCATACCCCCTTGACAAGCCAAAGGAAAAGGGGGCGCTTGGTGAGCTGTGGAAGAACACCAGACGCCCCCTTCCATCCTACCCCTGCCCCTGGAGGAACTGGTCCCCCTGCTCCAGGCATGGCTCCAAGCCCGCTTGCCAGAAGGGGA
The DNA here is from genome assembly GCF_004307015.1 of Thermus thermamylovorans. Classification (NCBI taxonomy): domain Bacteria; kingdom Thermotogati; phylum Deinococcota; class Deinococci; order Thermales; family Thermaceae; genus Thermus; species Thermus thermamylovorans. Next base: position 733 of record NZ_SIJL01000048.1, on the reverse strand, counting down.
GAGAAAACCCGGCAGGCCCAGGACCTTCTCCGACCTCAGCCTCTTTCTCTTCCACCTGGTCCGCGCCCTCCTGGGCTTCTCCAGCGAACGCATGCGCCGGGAACTGGCCCGCAACCCTAGGCTCCGCAAGCGCCTCGGTCTAGAGCGCGTTCCCTCCTCTGCCACCCTCAGCGAGCGGAGCCGGAAGCTACCCTGGCCCCTCCTGCGGGGAGGGAAGCGGGTGGGCCGGGGGAGGCGGGTGCTGGCCATGGACGCCACCCTTCTCCCCGCCCAGAGGTCGGATGGGGAGGCGGCTTGGGGCGTGGGCTCGGATGGGGGCTGGGTTTATGGGTACAAGCTCCACCTCCTCGTGGACCTGGACACGGGGGAGGTGCTGGCCCTACGGGTGACCCCGGCCTCATGGCACGACTCCCCGGTGGGGCGGGGGATGCTCTGGGGGGTGGAGAGGTTTCCTGGGGAGAAGCCCCCCGTGGTGGTGGCGGACGCGGCCTACGAGGGGGAAGCCAACTTTTGGTTGACGAGGAGGCGAGGGATGCTTCTGGTGACGGGGCATAACCGGAGACGGGGAAGGCCAAAGGGGAGGGGGCGGCTTTTGAACCTGCGGCGGCGGGGGAGAGGTGCGTACCGGAGGCTTTTGGGGCGGCGGTGGGAGCTGGAGACGGTCTTTGGTCTGCTGAAGGGGCCGATGGGGCTGGTGGGGGCGGTGGGGAGGGTACGGGGGCTGAAGGCGGTG
>NZ_SIJL01000047.1 GCF_004307015.1 Thermus thermamylovorans | reverse complement strand
TCTGAACCCGGACAAACACATGTGAGACTCTGGGCTGGGATAAAAAGAGGGGGACCGACTCCGGAAGGAGGCCCCCCGAGTGCAGCTTACCACGGTTGGCAAAGCGATCTGGCGAGGAGCGAGGAAGGCCCAGGAGCTGGAGATGGCGGGGGCCGGCGACCCCCTGGTCCAGGAACGGCTGCGCAAGCTCAAGCAGGTGGAGGCGTTCAGGAAGCACGGGGTGAGCTGGCCCGAGATCCAGGCCCTGGTGGGGATCAGCCGGGCCACCTATCACCGCTGGCGGAGCAGGCTCAAGGACGAAGGACTTAAAGGCCTTCTTCCGAAACCCAAACGCCCCAAACGCCTACGGCGGAAGGTGCACTGGACCTCCGAACTCCTCATCGCCACCGAGGACTTGCGGAGACAAAACCCCACCTGGGGCCGCTGGCCCATCTGGTGGAGCTTGAGGAAGGGAGGTTTTGAGGTCAGCGAGCGCACCGTGGGCCGCATCCTCGCCCATCTGGAAGCCAGGGGGCGGGTGGAAAGGGTGGCCGCCTTCCTGGCCCGGGCGAGGCGGGGCAAGGGGAGGCCAAGACCCCAGAGGCCCTACGCCCAGAGGAAGCCCCGGGGATACGAGGCCAGGGCGCCCGGGGACCTGGTGCAATTGGACACCCTCACCGTGACCCTAGGGCCCGGGGAGGTGGTCAAGCACTTCTCGGCCCTGGACCTGGTCACGCGCTTCTCCCTGGCCCAGGTGCACACCAGGGCCACGGCCAACCTGGCGGCGGGATTCCTCTCCGCCCTCGTGACCAAGGCCCCCTTCCCCATCCGGGCCGTCCAGGTGGACGGGGGGAGCGAGTTCATGGCCGAGTTTGAGGAAGCCTGCCGGAGCCTGGGAATCCGGCTCTTTGTGCTGCCCCCACGGAGCCCGAAGCTCAACGGGCACGTGGAGCG
>NZ_SIJL01000046.1 GCF_004307015.1 Thermus thermamylovorans | reverse complement strand
CTGCCCCGGGAGGGCTTCGGCCTAAAGGAGGCCTGGGAGCGGCTGAAGGGTTTCCTGAGGGGGCGGGTGGCCTTCCACCTTCTGCCCCTGCGGGGCTGGGGGGAGTGGGTGGTGGGCTTCGCCGCCCTCTTGGAGGCCCACCGGCTGGGCCTGGTGCGGCTACACCAGGAAGAGCCCTTCGGCCCCCTCTGGGTGGAGGCGGAAGGGGCTTTGGAGGAGCGGCTGGCCTAAATGCCCCAACGGGGCCTCAAAAGGGGCACTCGCTGGAGGACCGGTAAAGCTGCCCGAAGTCCAGGTCCAGGGTGAGCAGGACAGCGTCGTGCTTGGCTGCCAGCGCCCATACTTCTCCGTCGGGGATCCCAGGGGAGGTTTCTACCACGGCAAGAACCACAAAGCCGCGGTTGCGGAGCAAGTGTACGCTGGCCAGGGGAAGGTTCTCGTCAGCGAGAAAGCGCAAAGAGCCTTTCCTCCTCCAGGACCTCTTGGGCGAAGGCTAAAGCGGCCTGGAGCCCTTCCGGTGGGAGTTGGGGGTAGTTGGCGAGGATCTCCTCCCGGCTCCATCCCTGGGCAAGGAGGCCCAGGAGGAAAGCCACCGAAAGGCGCGTGCCTCGGACCACGGGCTTACCGCCCAGCACCCCAGGGTCGGAGGCGATCCACTCCCGCCAAGATGTCATGAGGTGAGTTTAGCACCGGGCATGCGGGCTGGGGAAGCTCTTCCCCACCTTCTCCCTGGGGCCCTTGGAGAAGCGGCTAAGTACCCCATCGTGGCTTGCGCCACGATGGGGGCCCCAAAGAGGCGATAAGCAAGCCGCTTTGGCTTTGACCGATGGGGCAACCTTTGTGCGCGGGTGCTTAGTTGCCCCGTCGTGGCGCAAGCCACGGCGGGGATCCCAGAAAGACTGTGGGCATTGCCCTTCTTCACCTGCCTATTGCGGTAGCCTTGAGCCTAGCGCAGCAGGGTAAGAAGGGCCAAGGCGGCGGCCAGGGC
>NZ_SIJL01000045.1 GCF_004307015.1 Thermus thermamylovorans | reverse complement strand
CCTGCTACCCTGGGGCTAACCCGGAAGGGGGTGAAGGAGATGCTCAAGGAAGTGCAGGAGGTCAAGGTCGGCGGCCGGACGCGGCGGGTTCACGTGAGGCCCTTCGCCTGGAACCTGCACGCGCCCACCCACATGGAGTGGACCCCGGACGGCAGGCTCCTGGTGGTGGAGCGCACCACGGGCAAGGTGAAGGACGTCACCAAGGGCGGGGACATGGAGGAGGCCAAGCCCTTTGCCTGGGGGCTCCAGGGGCCCTCCAGCATGTGCCCGTTGCCCGACGGCAGGATTATTCTTTCAGAGTTTTGGGGCGAAAGGGTGGTTGACATCACACATGGTGGACCTGCCTCCCAAATGCCAGTCTTTTGCTCTGGCCTGATAAGGCCTTATAGCATCACTTGTGTTAGAAGTAGGAAAGGAAGTCATCGTATCTTCGTAGTCTCGTCAGCTCGGTCTGACTCTCTGGAAGATGTCAGGGGCCTTGTCAGCGAGATTACTACCGGAACGCCAACCCCCGTGATCATAGACATCCCGAGTCGGCGTTCGGTGGGTACCGAAGGGTTTACCCCTCCAGAAACTTGGCCAGAAAACTGGAGCGCCTTTGCAAGTAAGTGCAGTAAAAACTCATGGACAACCTTCCTACCCGATGTAGAGGATACCCTCGTTCTGGCGATTTCGAGCCTAGGACGCGTAGTGGTGTTTCCACTTGAGGAGCAAAACTCTAGGCCCCAGAGTGCCTTAGAGATAGCAGAAAGGCACACGATCGGTTACGATTTGGGTGAGCTCGGAGGTATCATTGGTCATCCCTACAACCACCTGCTGTACGTCACACAACCAATTCAAGGAACTATAATTGCCCTAGATCCGCAGGAATCTAGAAGCTATGCATTTGATCCCCCGGTTGTGAGGGGCTTGCCCTCTCCGACTTGCGTGCGCTTCACCCCAGATGGGGAAAAGATGCTAGTTTGCTCTCCCACAAATGGGGTCGTCTGGGAAGTAACAGGCTTCTCTTCATGACAAGCGTCCTCTAATGCTTGTGGCCCCGCTCCTTGCTCTGGAAGCCTTCCGCCTCTTCGGGGCGGG
>NZ_SIJL01000044.1 GCF_004307015.1 Thermus thermamylovorans | reverse complement strand
ACGGGGCGGGGAAGACCACGCTCTTCAACCTGATCACCGGCACCCTGGTGCCCGATGGAGGGAGGGTGTTCCTCTTCGGGCGGGAGATCACCGGCCTCCCGCCTCACCGGGTGCACCTCCTGGGCCTGGGCCGTACCTTCCAGCACCCCCACCTCTTCCCGGAACTCACCGTGCTGGAAAACGCCGCCTTGGGCACCTTTGCCCGGACCCGGGCAGGGTTTGCCCAGGTGCTTTTGGGCCTGCACCAGGGAGAGGAGGAAAGGGCGCTGGCCACGGCCTATGAGGCCCTCAAGCGGGTGGGCCTGGAGTCTTTGGCCCTGGAGCGGGCCGAGCGCCTGGCCGTGGGGCAGCAGCGCCTTTTGGAGATCGCCCGCCTCCTGGCCTCGGGGGTGGAGGTCCTCCTTCTGGACGAGCCGGCGGCAGGCCTGAGGGCCAAGGAAAAACGGGAGCTCGCCGCGCTGCTGCGCTCCTTGGTCCGGGAGGGCTATACCGTGCTCATCGTGGACCACGACATGGACCTGATCATGGGCCTGGCGGACCGGGTGGTGGTGATGAACTACGGGGAAAAGATCGCCGAGGGCCTTCCTCGGGAGGTCCAGCGGAACCCCCTGGTGCGGGCCGCCTACCTGGGAGAGGAGGAAGCGGCATGAGCCTCTTGCGGGTGGAAGGCCTCACCGTGCGCTACGGCCCCCTGGAAGCGGTCCGGGGGGTGGGCTTCGCCCTGGACCAGGGGCAGGCCCTCACCCTTATCGGCCCCAACGGGGCGGGAAAGACCTCGGTCCTGCGGGGGCTCCTGGGCCTGGCCCGCGCCGAAGGGAGGGTGGTCCTCGAGGGGGAGGAGCTGAGGGTCCGTAGCCCGGAGGCCCTGCTGGAGCGGGGCTTGGTCCTGGTGCCCGAGGGCCGGGCCCTCTTCCCGGGCCTGCCCGTGGAGGACAACCTCCTCCTGGGAGGCTTCCTGCGCTACCGCCGTCGGGAAAGCCTTCGCCCCGATTTGGAGCGGGTCTACGCCCTTTTCCCCAGGCTCAAGGAGCGGCGGCGGCAGCCCGCAGGCACCCTCTCGGGGGGGGAGCAGCAGATGCTGGC
>NZ_SIJL01000043.1 GCF_004307015.1 Thermus thermamylovorans | reverse complement strand
GTGGGAGGGGTGCGGAATGTGGGACAAACGAAGGGAGGGAGAGTATGGCACGGGGTAAGGGAGGTGGTTCCACTTACTACGACACCGCTAAGAGCAAATGGGTGGCCGAGCTCAAGTGGGTAGACCCCGCCACGGGTAAGCTCCTCAAGGCCAAACGTTACGCCGATAGCCGCCGCGAAGCGGAAAAGCTCCTGGCCGAGCTGGTAGACCAGAAGGCCAAGGGCCTCTTGGCCGAACCCTCGAGGCTCATCGTGCGCGACTTCGCTACGGAATACTTGAAACGCCTCGAGCGGGAAGGCTTGCGACCGAACTCTCTGCGCCTTGCCAAAGAGGAGCTTACAAGGGCTATGCCCTCTCTCAAAGACCCTCTCGTTCATGACCCTCTAGGCCGTATGCGCTTACAGGAAGTGCGCCCTGCTCACATTCGCGAGGCACTGGATAAAGTCATGGAGCAGGGGTACTCGACCAGAACGGTCGGCAAAGTCCTCATGCGCCTCAAAGCCCTCTTCCGGGAAGCTCTGCGCCTGGAACTGGTAGCCCGCAACCCTGCAGAAGCGGTGAGCCTACGCCTCCCCCAAGGGGAAAAGGCCGCGAGGGCTCTGGAACCCCACGAGGTGGCCCGCCTCCTGGAGGAAGCGGAGCGGTCCAAAAGCCCCGATATGGCCCTCCTCCTCCGCCTCATGCTGGAAACCGGGCTACGCCGGGGGGAAGCTCTCGCCCTGCAATGGCGGGACATCGACTTCACCCGGGGGGAAGTCAGGGTTTGGCGTTCATGGACCAAGGTTGAAGGCAAAGCTACCTTTAGCGCTCCCAAGACCAGGAGCGCCCGAAGGACCGTACCCTTGCCCCGAGGATTGCTCTTGCGCCTAGAACAGCGCCGTCACGAACTCTTGGAACGCCTGACCCCGGAGGAGCTTGCGGAGGTTTTTCTCTTCGGCGGGAATAAACCCTATGACCCCGATGCCTTCAACCACTACCTCCGCCGACTAGCCCAGAGGGCGGGTTTGGGGAAGGTGCGGGTGCACGATCTGCGGCACACCTGGGCTACTTTGGCCCTCTCCCGGGGCATCCCCCTGGAGGTGGTGAGTGAACGCTTGGGCCACGCCAACCCCAACATC
>NZ_SIJL01000042.1 GCF_004307015.1 Thermus thermamylovorans | reverse complement strand
ATGGCCAAGGGCGAGTTTGTGCGGACGAAGCCTCACGTGAACGTGGGGACGATTGGGCACGTGGACCACGGGAAGACGACGCTGACGGCGGCGTTGACGTTTGTAGCGGCGGCGGAGAACCCGAACGTGGAGGTGAAGGACTACGGGGAGATCGACAAGGCGCCGGAGGAGCGGGCGCGTGGGATTACGATTAACACGGCGCACGTGGAGTACGAGACGGCGAAGCGGCACTATTCCCACGTGGACTGCCCGGGGCACGCGGACTACATCAAGAACATGATCACGGGTGCGGCGCAGATGGACGGGGCGATTTTGGTGGTGTCGGCGGCGGATGGGCCGATGCCGCAGACGCGGGAGCACATCCTGCTGGCCCGACAGGTGGGGGTGCCGTACATCGTGGTGTTCATGAACAAGGTGGACATGGTGGACGATCCCGAGCTGTTGGATTTGGTGGAGATGGAGGTTCGGGATCTTTTGAACCAGTACGAGTTTCCTGGGGACGAGGTGCCGGTGGTGCGCGGGAGCGCGTTGTTGGCGCTGGAGCACATGCACAAGAACCCGAAGACGCGGCGTGGGGAGAACGAGTGGGTGGACCGGATTTGGGAGCTGTTGGACGCGGTGGACGAGTACATACCCACGCCGGTGCGGGACGTGGACAAGCCTTTTTTGATGCCGGTGGAGGACGTGTTTACGATTACTGGGCGGGGTACGGTAGCGACGGGGCGGATTGAGCGGGGGAAGGTGAAGGTTGGGGACGAGGTGGAGATTGTGGGTTTGGCTCCGGAGACGCGGCGGACGGTGGTGACTGGGGTGGAGATGCACCGGAAGACGCTGTCGGAGGGGCTGGCTGGGGACAACGTGGGGGTGCTGCTGCGGGGCGTAGGGCGGGAGGAGGTGGAGCGGGGGCAGGTTTTGGCGAAGCCTGGGAGCATTACGCCGCACACGAGGTTTGAGGCTTCGGTGTATGTGTTGCGGAAGGAGGAGGGTGGGCGGCACACGGGGTTTTTCACGGGGTACCGGCCGCAGTTTTACTTTCGGACGACGGATGTGACGGGGGTGGTGGAGTTGCCCCAGGGGGTGGAGATGGTGATGCCTGGGGACAACGTGACGTTTGTGGTGGAGCTGATCAAGCCGGTGGCGTTGGAGGAGGGTCTCAGGTTTGCCATCCGGGAGGGTGGCAGGACCGTGGGGGCCGGGGTGGTCACCAA
>NZ_SIJL01000041.1 GCF_004307015.1 Thermus thermamylovorans | reverse complement strand
CAGGGCTTCATGCTCCTTAGAAAGGAGGTGATCCAGCCGCACCTTCCGGTACAGCTACCTTGTTACGACTTCGCCCCAGTCACGGGCCCTACCCTCGGCGCCTGCCCTCAGGCTCCCGGCGACTTCGGGTAAAACCCGCTCCCATGGCGTGACGGGCGGTGTGTACAAGGCCCGGGAACGTATTCACCGCGGCATGGCTGATCCGCGATTACTAGCGATTCCGCCTTCATGGGGTCGGGTTGCAGACCCCAATCCGAACTACGCCCACCTTTCCGCGATCCGCTCCCCATCACTGGGTGGCATCGCTCTGTAGTGGGCATTGTAGCACGTGTGTCGCCCAGGCCGTAAGGGCCATGATGACCAGACGTCGTCCCCGCCTTCCTCCCGCTTTCGCAGGCAGTCCCGTTAGAGTGCCCGGCCTCACCCGCTGGCAACTAACGGCAAGGGTTGCGCTCGTTGCGGGACTTAACCCAACATCTCACGACACGAGCTGACGACGGCCATGCAGCACCTGTGCTAAGGCTCCCCTCACAGGGCACCCCAGGCTCTCACCTAGGTTCCCCAGCATGTCAAGGCCTGGTAAGGTTCTTCGCGTTGCTTCGAATTAAACCACATGCTCCACCGCTTGTGCGGGCCCCCGTCAATTCCTTTGAGTTTCAGCCTTGCGGCCGTACTCCCCAGGCGGCGCGCTTATCGCGTTGGCTTCGGCCCCCAGCACACACCAGAGACCTAGCGCGCATCGTTTAGGGCGTGGACTACCCGGGTATCTAATCCGGTTCGCTCCCCACGCTTTCGCGCCTCAGCGTCAGAAATGGGCCAGGTGGCTGCCTTCGCCATCGGCGTTCCTCCCGGTATCTGCGCATTTCACCGCTACTCCGGGAATTCCACCACCCCCTCCCACCCTCTAGCTTGAGCGTATCCCACGCTCCCCCACGGTTGAGCCGTGGCCTTCCACATGGGACGCCCCAAACCGCCTACACGCCCTTTACGCCCAGTAAATCCGGGTAACGCTCGCGCCCTCCGTATTACCGCGGCTGCTGGCACGGAGTTGGCCGGCGCTATTACCCCGGTACCGTCATCCCCCTCATCAGGGCTTTCGTCCCGGGTTCAGGAGTTTACACCCCGAAGGGCTTCCTCCTCCAAGCGGCGTCGCTCCGTCAGACTTCCGTCCATTGCGGAAGATTCCTAACTGCTGCCTCCCGTAGGAGTGGGGCCCGTGTCTCAGTGCCCCTGTGGCCGGCCATCCTCTCAGACCGGCTACCCGTCGTCGCCTTGGTGGGCTCTTACCCCACCAACTAGCTGATGGGACGCGGGCCCATCCAGAAGCGGGTCGCCCCTTTAATCATGCCCCACAGGACATGACCACATGGGGGATTAGCCTGGGTTTCCCCAGGTTGTCCCCCTCTTCCAGGTAGGTCACCCACGCGTTACTCACCCGTCCGCCGCTGGCCGTGAGTAAACCCACAGCCCGCCCGACTTGCATGTCTTAGGCACGCCGCCAGCGTTCACCCTGAGCCAGGATCAAACTCTCCAAAGAAAAACGCCCTGAAGGCGTTT
>NZ_SIJL01000040.1 GCF_004307015.1 Thermus thermamylovorans | reverse complement strand
CATAACTCTTGACACGACCGGCCGAGACCCCAGGCTCCGCTCCCAAAACCCAACTCGGGCAGGACGAGCCCCCGTTGGGAAAGAACGATCCCGGCCCAGGAAAGAGCTTGCTCCCAAGGGGGAAGTTTGAGGAGCACCGCAAAGTACCAGACGAAAAGCTGCAGGAGCAGGGGGGTGTTCCGGATGGACTCCACGTAGCCCGCGGCCAGGCCCCGGGCCAGGGGGTTCGCGGAGAGGCGGCCCGCGGCCACAAGGAGGCCGAGGAAGGTGGCCAGGAGGATACCCACCAGGGCCACCTTCAGCGTGTTGATAAAGCCGGCCAAGAGGGCCTGGAAATAGGTGTCTGAGGGGTAAAAGGGGCGCAGTCCCTCCCCGGGGGCGTAGGTCAGCCCCTCGCTCAGGCTAAAGCCCGCCTCCTGGGAGAGGAAGGCGAAGCTGAAGGGGATGCCCTGGGCGGCCATGCGGGACCGGGCCTCGGCGAGGAGGAGGAAGAGGCCCCAGGCCACCAGGCCCAGGACCAGACCCTGAATGAAGAGGTCGCGCGGGCGCGGCATCGGGGGCTTAGCGGAAGGGCGGGCTGTACATGAGGCCCCCGTACCGCTGGAGGGCGTTTAAGGTGCCGGTGCGGGGGATGTAGAAGGGGCTCTTGGCCCCGAAGAAGCGGTCGTAGATCTCCCCGTAGTTGCCCACGGCCCGGAGGACCCGGACCACGAAGTCCCGGGGCAGGCCAAGGTCCTGGCCCAAGGTGCCCTCGAGGCCCAGGAAGCGCCGGATCTCCGGCACCTCACTCTTGAGGAACTGGTCCAGATTCTTCTGGGTGATGCCGTATTCCTCCGCCTGGATGGTGGCGTAGACGATCCAGCTCAAGGCATCCCGCCAGCGGGAGTCGTTCTGCCGCACGAAGCCCGCCAGGGGCTCCTTGGAGATGGTCTCCTTAAGGATGACGAGCTCCTCGGGTTTGGGGGCGGTGGCCCGGTACCCCACCAGCTGGGACTTGTCGGCGGTGAAGGCGTCGCACCGCCCCTGGAGGAAAGCGTTCATCACCTTGGCGCCGTCCTCAAAGGTGAGGACCTTAGCGCCCCGCCACCGCTGGGCCCGGATGTAGTCGGTGATGTTCTTCTCGTTGGTGGTGCCCTGGGTGGTGCAGAAGGTGGCGTCCTGAAGCTCCCTAAGGCTGTTGGCCCGCCCTTTCTTCACCATGACCCCCTGGCCGTCGTAGAAGGTGACGGGCAGGAAGTCCACGCCTAAGGCCCCGTCCCGGTTGGCGGTGACCGTGGTGTTGCGGAAGGCCACGTCCACCTCCCCGTTCTGCACCGCCTGGAAGCGGACCCGGGCGTCCAGGGGCACGTAGTCCACCTTGTCGGGATCCCCGAAGAGGGCCGCGGCCACCGCCCGGCAGAACTCCACGTCAAAGCCGGTGTATTTTCCCGTCTTCTGGTCCAGGAAGCCGAACCCCGGGAGGACGGCGTTCACCCCACAGACGAGCTTTCCGCGTCCCTTGACCACGTCCAGGCGTGACTGCTGGGCCAACGCCCCCGGTCGTGTAAGGATTTATGTG
>NZ_SIJL01000039.1 GCF_004307015.1 Thermus thermamylovorans | reverse complement strand
CCAGGACCAGGGCCAGGAGGAGGGAGAGGGCTAGCCCCGCCAAAAGCCCCACCCAGGGGGAAAGCCCCAGGCGCACCGTGAGCAGGGCGGTGGCGTAGGCCCCCGTGCCCATAAAGGCCGCCTGGGCGAAGCTGGTCATCCCCCCAAGCCCCGTGAGGACGTAGAGGGAGAGGGCGGCCAGGGCGGAGATGGCGAAGAAGTTGAGGAGGGTCAGGTAGAAGGGAAAGGGCGAGAGCAAAAAGGGCAAAAGGAGGAGAAGGAACCAGAGAAGCCGCATCAGTCCTCCACCGTCCGCGCCCGGAGGCTTTGGTAGAAGAGGGCAGGCACCAGGAGCAAGAAGACCAGGGCCTCCTTGTAGGCGCTGGCAAAGAAGCTGGTGAAGCTCTCAAAGAAGCCCACCAGGAGCGCTCCCACCAAGGCCACCGGGTAGCTGATCAGCCCCCCCAGGATGGCGGCCACGAACCCTTTCAGGCCCAGCATGAAGCCCATGAAATAGGCGGCGTTGATCAGGGGGGCCAGGAGGAGCCCGGAAAGGGCGGCCAGGAGGCTTGCGATGCCAAAAGCCACCATCCCCGCCTCCTCGGGACGGATGCCGGAGACCCTGGCCCCCAGGCGGTTCTGGGCGGCGGCCAGGAGGGCCTTGCCGTAGAGGGAAAGGCGGAAGAAGAGGTAAAGGGCTAAAACCGCCAGGAGGGCGAAGAGCAGGACCAGGACCCCCTGCCAGGAAAGGCCCACCGTGACCTCCCCCCGCAGAAGGGGCTCGGGGCGGAACTGCTCGGGGCCAAAGAAGACCAGGCCCAGGCCCATGTAGGCCACGTGCAAGCCCACGGCCATGATGAGGAGGGTGAGGACCGCCGCCTCCCGCATGGGCTGGAAGAAGACCCGGTAGGTGGCCATCCCCAGGTAGACCACCAGGAGCACCGCCGCCGGGTAGGCCAGAAGGGCCTCCCCCCGGGCCAAGGGGAGGAGAAGGAGGAGGCCCAAGGCCCCTAGGAGGGGGAAGAAGGCCCCCCGCCCCCGCTCCAGGAGGGCCCAGAGGAGACCCAGGGCCAGGGCCAGCCAGAGGGTTCCGGGAACCTTCCCTTCCAGCAGCCAGACCAGGGAGAGGGGGGCGAACATGAGGAGTTCCCCGATCACCACCAGGATCACCCGGGTGACGGCGAAAACCAGGACCAGGGAAAGGGCCAGCAAGGCGTAGATGACTCCGTTCTGCAGTCCGTCCAGAAGAAGGAGGGCGAGGATGGTGGCGTCCATGGCCTAACGGAAAACGCGCTCCAGCCGCCAGCGGCCTCCCTCCACCCGCACCATCACCGCCGCGTCCTCAAAGCGCAGGCCCAGGTGGTCCTCCCGGCTGAAGGTGAAGACCCCGTGGGTGGCCACCAGGCCCCGGGTGGCCTCGATCTCGTCCCTGAGGGCGGCGCGGAAGGCGGCCAGGTCCCGGTCGGGGTCCGCCCGCCTCAGGGCCCGCTCCAGGGCCGGCCGCAGGATGAGCCAGGCGTCCCAGGCGTGGGCGCCGAAGGTGGAGTAGCTGCCGATGCCGAAGCGGGCCTCGTAGCGCTGGATGTAGTCCAGGGCCACCCGCTTGATGGGGGAGTCGCCGGGAAGCTGCTCCGCCACCAGGATGGGCCCG
>NZ_SIJL01000038.1 GCF_004307015.1 Thermus thermamylovorans | reverse complement strand
AGGTGAATATCCGAAAAGGGGGTGAAAGGTAGTATAGCTTAGTGTTCGCTATTTTTCAACTGTTTGCACCTCCCCTTTCCAGGAAGGCCTCCGCCACCCGGGCGAGGACCTCCTTCCGGAGGGCTTCCCGGCCCAGGGCCTCGGCCACCTCGCATGCGTCCCCGCCCTCGAGGGGGGTGAGCAGGTAGCCCCCAAGCTCCGCCTGCCACCTCTCCGCCGCCTTCCTCCCGGCCTCGTCCCCGTCCAGGAGGAGGAAGGTGGGCCTGCCGTCCGGCTCGGGGAGGGTGCCGTTCACCCCGGCCACCCCCACCACGTCCAGGAGGTCCCCCACGGCGAGGTAGAGGGCCACGGCGTTGAGCTCCCCCTCCACCACCAGGACCCCCGCCCGCTTCCCGTAGCCCGGGCCGTACCAGGGCGGCGTGCCGCACCCCCGGGTGAGGTAGCGATAGCGCTGGCCGTCCCTGGGCCTCAGGTGGCGCACCTTCACCGCCACCAGCCTTCCCTCGGGGTCGTGGATGGGGAGGTAGAGGTCCCCCTCGGGGGAAAGCCCCATCCCGAGGAGGACCGCTTCCCTCAGGGTGAGCCCCCGCCCCTTCAGGACCTCGGGGAGCTCCCTGGCTTCCCTGAGGCGGGCCTGGGCCTCGGAAAGGGCGGCCCCCAGGTCCACCGGGGGCTTGGGCTTCTCCTTCCCGCGCCGGAGCCGCTTCGGGAGCTCAGGGAGGGGCCTTTCTCCGAGGAGGATCTCCACCGCCTCCGCCTTGGAGAAGCCCGCGGCGAGGAGCAGGTGGTAGGCGTTGCCGCTCTCCCCGGTGGCGTGGTCCCGGAAGAACCACACTCCCCCGGCCTTGAAGAGGGATAGGGAGGGCTTCTTGTCCCCCCGCCAGACCGCCCGGTAAAGCCCGGGCCTGCCGGGCCTGGCCCCGGACTCTGGGAAGAGCCGGGCCACGAGCTCCGGCAGGTCCACCGTGTCGATCGCCTGGGTGAGCGGGTCCACGCCCCTTCCCGTGGGGCCGCTAGGCCCCCGGGCCCTTAGAGCACCTCCTCGGGTTCCAAGAAGGCCTCCAGCACCACCCCCGCCCCGTCCAGGTCCAGTCTCGCCCAAACCAGGGGGATCTCCTCCTGGAGGAAGAAGACCTCCGCCGCCACCTCCCCCTTGGGCCGCCTGAAGGTCCGAGCATAGCCCAGGGTCTCCAGCTGCAGCCGCTCCTCGGGGAGCAGGCTGGCCATAGACACCACGCTGGCCTCGCCATGGGCCAGCCTGCGGAAGGAGCCCTCGGGAAGGCGCAAAAGCCCCTCGAGGGCGCTTTCGCGTAGAACCACCACCAACCGCTCCCGCGAGGGGAGCAACCGCAACAGCCGGAACCCTGACCTCCCTTCCTCTTCAACCCGAACGCGGAAAAGGGCTTCAGTGCTCATAGCTCCACCTCAAAAGAAGCCGCATCGCCTCGAGGGCCTCCCTTCCCCTCAGGAGGAAGCGAAACACTCCCTGGACCTCCACCTCCGAGGCGGGCAAGCGTAGGGTGGGATAGGCGGGGTTGTGGGGTTTGAGGACCACCATGTCCCCTTCGGGGTAGATGTACTTGAGCGTGGTCTTCCCCTCGTGAAGCACGGCGGCAATCTCCCCTCGCCTCGGCCTTACTCCCCGCTCGGTCGTGTCAAGAGTTATGTGT
>NZ_SIJL01000037.1 GCF_004307015.1 Thermus thermamylovorans | reverse complement strand
GGGGGCGTTGGCGGTGCTCCGTTGTCGCCTGGAGGCCCTTTACCCCGGGGGGGACCACCGGCTGGTGGTGGGCCGGGTGGAGGGGGTGGAGCTGGGGGAGCCGGGGGCCCCCTTGGTCTACTACGCCCGCGGCTACAGGAGGCTCGTATGGCCATCGTGAGGGTGGGGTTCATCGAGCTGTGGGTGCAGGACCTGGAAAGGAGCTTGGAGTTCTACGAAGGGCTTTTGGGCTTTCGCCTGGAGCTTAAGGAGGGAAAAAGCGCCTACCTCCGGGGCTACGAGGAGCTGGAGTGGAGCCTCAAGCTCACCCAGGCGGAGCGGCCCGCCGTGCGGAGCCTGGGCTTCAAGGTGGATGGGAACGGGATGGAAGAGGCCCAGGCCTGGGCCCTTCAGGAGGGGCTTCCCCACCGGCTGGAGGCCGATTGGGGCAGGCCCAGGGTCCTTCGGGTGCAGGACCCCTTCGGCTACCCCTTGGCCTTCTACCACGAGGCGGAGAAGCTTCCCCGCATCCTGCAGGAGTACCACCTCTACCGGGGCCCTGGGGTGTTGCGCATCGACCACCTGAACCTCTTTTGCCCAGAGGTGGCCGAGGCCACCCGCTACTACCAGGAGCACTTGGGCTTTCGTCTCACCGAGTACACCGAGGACGACCAGGGCAGGCTTTGGGCCAGCTGGCTCCACCGCAAGGGGAACGTCCACGACGTGGCCTTCACCAACGGAGAGGGCCCCAGGCTCCACCACTTCGCCTACTGGCTTCCCGACCCCATGGCCATCCTAAAGGCGGCGGACATCCTGGCGGGGGCCCGCAGGACGGACCAGATCGAAAGGGGCCCGGGGCGGCACGGCATCTCCAACGCCCTGTTCCTCTACCTCAAGGACCCCGACGGGCACCGCATTGAGCTTTATACCTCCGACTACCTCACCGTGGACCCTGACCTGCCCCCCGTGCGCTGGAGCCTGAACGACCCCCGGCGCCAGACCCTCTGGGGGCACCGCACCCCCAAAAGCTGGTTCCTGGAGGGGAGCCGGGTGCTGGGCCTCGAGGGAAAGCCCCTGCCCACGCGGCCCCCGGCCCTGGAGGGGATCCCTGAGCACGTCACCTAGGCCCCGGGCCCCCTGGGGGCCTGGCTTGACGGGACAAAGGTCCCTGAATAGACTGGAAGCTAAACCGAACGGCCGTTCGTTAGCCCCAATCCGGGCCCAGCCCGGTGGGAATCGGGAAGGAGGAGGATGGAGATGAAGCGGTGGTTTCTGGTAGCCCTGGCCCTGGCCCTGGCGGTTCCCGCCTGGGCCCAGGGGGTCATTCGGATCGGGGTGGTGGTCTCGGCCACGGGGCCCGCCGCCTCCTTGGGGATCCCGGAGCGGAACACCTTCCTCATGATCCAGGACCTGGTGGACCGCGCCGGGGGGGTGGCGGGGAGGCGGGTGCAGTTCGTCATCCTGGACGACGCCTCCGACACCACCCAGGCGGTGCGGAACACCCGCCGCCTGGTGGAGGAGGGGGTGGTGGCCATCGTGGGCACCACCACCACCCCGGCCTCCTTGGGCATGATCCCCGTGGTGGCCGAGGCCCGGGTGCCCAAGATCTCCCTGGCCGCCAGCAAGGACATCATCCACCCGGTGGACGCCCAGCGCTTTTGGGTGTTTAAGACGCCGCAAACGGAAGAGCTCATGGCCCAGGCCATCGTGGCCGACATGGTAGCCCGGGGGGTGCGGACCGTGGCCTACATCGGCTTCAACGACGCCTACGGGGAAGGTTGGGCCCGTTT
>NZ_SIJL01000036.1 GCF_004307015.1 Thermus thermamylovorans | reverse complement strand
CCCACATTCCGCACCCCTCTCACTCCAGGAGGTAATATCGCTCCACCCCCAAGAGGCGCACCACCCGCTCGTGATGGGGCTTGAGGTTTAGCACCGCCACCCGTCCTTCCAGGACCACCAGACGCAACCAAGTCACGGGCATAGCCCGTATCTTGCAGAAGAGCTGGAACACCCACCGCAAGGTGGGCCTCGCCGTGGACTTCCCCTTTTGGTCCGGCACCCCCTCCCCCTCCTCCTCAAGCCTCCGCCGCAGCTCCCACTCCCCCAAGGCGTACACCAACAGCGCCAGGGCCATCACCATCCCCAAAGCCATCACCCGCTCCGGCCGCTTCAAAAAGGTGCTCCCCGTGAAGAACATGGGGTCTTTTAGAAAGCGGAACCCCCGCTCCACCGTGCGCGTCTGCCCCTTGTACCGCTCAAGCACCTCCCCCAAAGAGAGCCTCTCCCGCTCCAGCACGTTGGTGGCCAGGAGAAACCTCCCCAGCCCCCGCTTCGCCTTCGCCACCTTCCCCTCGTCCCGCTCCACCCGCGCCAAAAGGCGGTACCCCACCCCCAAAGGGCTTTCCCCCTTCCGGGGGCGCCCCACCTTTCCCCTCCGCCGCTCCTCCCGCACCCCCAGGTACACCAGGCGGTGGTAGGCCAGCCCCCGGCTCGCCTCCTCCAAAGCCCGCCGGGCATCCCTCTCGCAGGCAAACCGCCGCGCCAAAAGCCTCCGCAGGACCCCTTCCGCCTCCCTTTGCGCCCGCCCTATCCGCTCCTCCAGCCTGCCCCTCTCCTCTTCCCCCCGCGCCGCGCTCTCCACCAACACCCACCGCTGCCGTACGCCCCCGTAGGTCCTCTCCACCTCCAGCCCCCGGTACCCCGGGGCCAGGAAAACCCACGCCCCCTCCGGAAACTCCTCCCCAAGCAAGGCCTTGGCCTCCCGCAATGTGGCCGGCACCCGCAGGATCCAAGGGAAAGACCCCAGGGCCTTCAGGTTCTCCCGGGTGTAGCCCGCCCCGTCCAGCACCACCACCTCCCCCAGGTCCAAGGCCTCCCGGTACCGGGACACCAGGTCCACCAGGGTCTTGCGGTCCGCAGCGTTCCCGTCCTCAGGAGCAAAGAGCAGGGGGATGCCCCCCGTGTCCCTGCACACCAGGCCCATCACCCACTGCCTGAGGTCCGGCCGGTGGTCCCGGCTGTACCCCCGCACCAGGTGGATAGCCTCCTCCTCCCCCGTCCCCTCATACCGCCCGTGCACGTGGAAGCTGGTGGTGTCCACGTGCAAGGCCCGCACCGGGAAGGCAAAGGCCCGGTGGGCCTCCTTGGCCACCTCCAGGAAGAGCTCCGTCACCCCCACCGCATACAGGCTGTCCAGCATCCGCCCCATGCGGTCGTCGTTGAGGAGGTCCGGGGTGATGCCCTCCCCCAAGAGCCACTCCGTGGGCTTGCCCTCCCAGAAGTGGCCGAAGAGGTAAAGGGGGGAGGAGAGGAAACCCAGGGCGTTGAGGACCGCGGCCTTCAGGGCTACCCCTGTGCTCACCTTCTCCCCCGGGCGGGGACCTACCCGCCTGTCCACCAGGGATACCAGTCCAATGCGGTCCAGGATGCCGGCCACCAANCCGAGGTCGTACACCTGCAGGTCGGGAGTCTCTGCCACCCCAAAATCCTACGGGAAGGTGGGAGGGGTGCGGAATGTGGGTTGCGCCAAAACGAAGACCCCAAAAAGACCACGGGCGAGCCGCATCAAGCCTTGTCGATGGGGCAACCTCCGTGCATGGCCGCTTAGACCTCAGGCCTGAGGCCAAGTGCCATAAAAGGGTCTCCCCGCCTCACTTCCGAGCCGGGGAGTTTTGCGTTTCCATCGTGGTGGGCGGCAGAGGATTCGAACCTCTGGCCTCTCGCTTGTAAGGCGAGCGCTCTGACCGGCTGAGCTAGCCGCCCGTGGTGACCCCAGGGGGAATCGAACCCCCGTTTCGGCCTTGAGAGGGCCGCGTCCTAACCGCTAGACGATGGGGCCCCGCTTTGGTGGGCCGTGCAGGATTCGAACCTGCGACCTACCGATTAAAAGTCGGTTGCTCTGCCAGCTGAGCTAACGGCCCAACAGCCTTAGTGATTATAGGGTAAGCCCAAGGGCTTGTCCAGGGTATGTAATTGGCCACCACATTTGA
>NZ_SIJL01000035.1 GCF_004307015.1 Thermus thermamylovorans | reverse complement strand
CGCCTCATGGGGGACTGGCGCAAGGGTGGGGAGATCTTCAACGACATCCGCCGGGCCAACTGCTTCTCCTGCCACTTCGGCTCCCCGGTGCACCTGGGCGGGGACGTGGGCCCCAGCCTGGAGAAGTACGGGGAGCGGGGCCTGGACGAGGCGGTGCAGCGCTACACCTATGAGGTGATCTACAACGCCTGGGCCTTCTTCCCCTGCTCGGTGATGTACCGCTTCGGGGTCCAGGGCCTCCTCACCCCGGAGGAGATCGCCCACGTGGTGGCCTACCTCCTGGATCCGGAGTCCGACTTCAACACCAAACCGGCGGTGGGGGCGCGATGAACCGGAGGGAACTCCTCCTTCTCCTCTCGGCCCTGGCGGGCCTGGGGCCTAAGGCCCTAGCCCGGGCCCTCGAGGACCCCGCCCGGCTCTACGACCTCCCCCCCTACGGGGAGGCCACCCTCCTCTACTTCTCCGACCTCCACGGCCAGGCCTTCCCCCACCACTTCATGGAGCCCCCCAACCTCATCGCCCCCCGGCCCCTCATGGGCCGTCCCGGCTACCTCACCGGGGAGGCCATTCTGCGCTACTACGGGGTGGCGCGGGGCACGGCTTTGGCCTACCTCCTTTCCCACCTGGATTTCGTGGAGCTGGCGGAGGCCTTTGGGCCCATCGGGGGCATGCCCCAGCTCACCGCCCTCATCCGCGACCAGAAGGCCCGCGCCGAGGCCGAGGGGAGCAAGGTCCTGGTCCTGGACGGGGGGGATACCTGGACCAACTCCGGGCTTTCCCTCCTCACCCAAGGGGAGGCCATCGTGGAGTGGCAGAACCTCACCGGGGTGGACCACATGGTCTCCCACTGGGAGTGGACCCTGGGGCGGGAGCGGGTGGAGGAGCTTTTGCAGGCCTTCTCCGGGGAGCTCCTCTCCTACAACATCGTGGACGACCTCTTCGGCGACCCCCTCTACCCCGCCTACCGCATCCACCCCGTGGGCCCCTACGCCCTGGCGGTGGTGGGGGCCACCTACCCCTACGTGAAGGTGGCCCACCCCGAGGAGCTCACCGAGGGGCTTTCCTTCGCCCTGGACGAGCGCAGGCTGCAGGAGGCCGTGGACCGGGCCCGGGCCGAGGGGGCGGACGCCGTGGTCCTCCTCTCCCACAACGGCCTGCAGCTGGATGCCGCCCTGGCGGAGCGCCTCCGGGGCATCGACCTCATCCTCTCCGGCCACACCCACGACCTCACCCCCCTGCCCTGGCGGGTGGGCCGGACCTGGATCGTGGCGGGGAGCGCCGCGGGGAAGGCCTTGATGCGGGTGGACCTCCGCCTCCGGAGGGGGGGGATCGCCAACCTGCGGGTCCGGGTCCTGCCGGTCCTCGCCCGCCACCTCCCGGAGGCCCCGGAGGTGTCCGCCTGGCTGGAGGGGCGCCTGGCCCCCCACCGGGACCACCTCTTCGAGCCCCTGGCCCTCTCCGAGAGCCTCCTCTACAAGCGGGACACCCTCTACTCCACCTGGGACGAGCTGGTGGGCCAGGCGGTCCAGGCCCTCTACCCCGAGGTGGAGCTGGTCTTCAGCCCGGCGGTGCGCTGGGGGACCACGGTGCTGCCGGGGGAGGCCCTGACCCGGAACCACCTCTACACCTACCTGGGGTTCACCTACCCCGAGCTCTACCTCTTCTGGCTACGGGGGGAGCAGGTGCTGGGGGTGCTGGAGGACATCGCCAGCAACGTCTTCAGCCCCGACCCCTTCTTCCACCAGGGGGGGGATGTGAGCCGGGTCCACGGGCTCCGCTACACCCTGGACCCCGACGCCCCCACGGGAAGGCGGGTGCGGGAGGCGGAGGTGGGGGGGAAGCCCTTGGACCCGAACCGCCGCTACCTGGTGGCCGCCTACGGGGGGAGGCTCCAGCGGGTGGGGGAGGCCCGTGCGGGGTACGAGCCCCGGCCCATCTACGAGGTCCTGGAGGCCTACCTCAAGGGGGTGGGCCGGGTCAGGGTCGACCCTAACCCCAACGTGCGCGTCTTGGGGCGCAACTACCGGGTACCGTGAGGTGTAAGGCATGAGGCGAAGCGTGCTGATGCTCCTAGGATTGTTGGCTTTGGGCCTCGCCCTCTCCCAGGCGGGCTCCTTCCGGGCCCGCCTCGAGGCCGCCCTGCGCACGGGGGGCGAGGAGTTCGCCCGGGTCATGGCCGCCCAAGACCGGGGGCAGGCGCTTTGCACCCAGTACCGGGACCGGCTGCCCCCCGAGGTGCTGGGGGAGTTCCTGGCGGAGCAGCGGGCCCTGATC
>NZ_SIJL01000034.1 GCF_004307015.1 Thermus thermamylovorans | reverse complement strand
CCCCCCTTGACAGTCTTGTTTTGGTCTGGTAGTTTTTTCTTTGCGCTGCCCGGCGGGCGGCGGGGGATCTTGAAAGCTGGGGTGGATGGATGGAAGCCGAGGGTTGCGCGATGCGCGCGGCCTTGGAGGGTCAAGATGCTAAGGGCCCACGGTGGATGCCTTGGCACCCGAGCCGATGAAGGACGTGGCTACCTGCGATAAGCCAGGGGGAGCCGGTAGCGGGCGTGGATCCCTGGATGTCCGAATGGGGGAACCCGGCCCGTGGGAACACGGGTCACCGCCCTTAGGGGCGGGGGGAACCTGGGGAACTGAAACATCTCAGTACCCAGAGGAGAGGAAAGCGAAAGCGACTCCCTGAGTAGCGGCGAGCGAAAGGGGAAGAGCCTAAACCGTCCGGCTGGTCCGGGCGGGGTTGTGGGGCCCTCGTATGCCGAATCCCCAGCCTAGCCGAAGCCTCTGGGAAGGGGCGCCAAAGAAGGTGAAAGCCCTGTAGGCGAAAGGTGGGGGGATAGGTGAGGGTACCCGAGTACCCTGGGGTTCGTGGAGCCCTGGGGGAATCTGGGCGGACCACCGCCTAAGGCTAAGTACTCCGGGTGACCGATAGTGGACCAGTACCGTGAGGGAAAGGTGAAAAGAACCCCGGGAGGGGAGTGAAATAGAGCCTGAAACCGTGGGCTTACAAGCAGTCGCGGCCCCTTTTTGGGGTTGCGGCGTGCCTATTGAAGCATGAGCCGGCGACTCACGGTCGTGGGCGAGCTTAAGCCGTGGAGGCGGAGGCGTAGGGAAACCGAGTCCGAAGAGGGCGCGAGCGGGCCGCGTGCGGCCCGCGAAGTCCGCGGCCGTGGACCCGAAACCGGGTGAGCTAGCCCTGGCCAGGGTGAAGCTGGGGTGAAACCCAGTGGAGGCCCGAACCGGTGGGGGATGCAAACCCCTCGGATGAGCTGGGGTTAGGAGTGAAAAGCTAACCGAACCCGGAGATAGCTGGTTCTCCCCGAAATGACTTTAGGGTCAGCCTCAGGTGCTGACTGGGGCCTGTAGAGCACTGATAGGGCTAGGGGGCCCACCAGCCTACCAAACCCTGTCAAACTCCGAAGGGTCCCAGGGGGAGCCTGGGAGTGAGGGCGCGAGCGATAACGTCCGCGTCCGAGCGCGGGAACAACCGAGACCGCCAGCTAAGGTCCCGAAGTCTGGGCTAAGTGGGAAAGGATGTGGCGTTGCTGGGACAGCCAGGAGGTTGGCTTAGAAGCAGCCATCCTTTAAAGAGTGCGTAATAGCTCACTGGTCGAGTGACGCTGCGCCGAAAATGATCGGGGCTTAAGCCCAGCGCCGAAGCTGCGGGTCTGGGGGTTAATCCCTCAGGCGGTAGGGGAGCGTTCCCGATGCCGAGGAAGGTCGTCCGCGAGGGCGGCTGGAGGTAAGGGAAGTGCGAATGCCGGCATGAGTAACGATAAACAGGGTGAGAATCCCTGTCGCCGTAAGCCCAAGGGTTCCTACGCCATGGTCGTCAGCGTAGGGTTAGGCGGGGCCTAAGGTGAGGCCGAGAGGCGTAGCCGAAGGGCAGCCGGTTAATATTCCGGCCCTTCCCATGGGTGCGATGGGGGGACGCTCTAGGCTAGGGGGACCGGAGCCATGGCTGAGCCCGGCCAGAAGCGCAGGGTGGGAGGTAGGCAAATCCGCCTCCCGCGAGCTCTGCGTGGTGGGGAAGCCCGTGAGGGTGACAACCCCCCGAAGCCAGGGAGCCGAGAAAAGCCTCTAAGCACAACCCATGGGAACCCGTACCGCAAACCGACACAGGTGGGCGGGTGCGAGAGCACTCAGGCGCGCGGGAGAACCCTCGCCAAGGAACTCTGCAAGTTAGCCCCGTAACTTCGGGAGAAGGGGTGCTCCCCGCGAGGGGAGCCGCAGTGAACAGGCTCTGGCGACTGTTTACCAAAAACACAGCTCTCTGCGAACCCGTAAGGGGAGGTATAGGGAGCGACGCTTGCCCGGTGCCGGAAGGTCAAGGGGAGGGGTGCAAGCCCTGAACCGAAGCCCCGGTGAACGGCGGCCGTAACTATAACGGTCCTAAGGTAGCGAAATTCCTTGTCGGGTAAGTTCCGACCTGCACGAAAAGCGTAACGACCGGAGCGCTGTCTCGGCGAGGGACCCGGTGAAATTGAACTGGCCGTGAAGATGCGGCCTACCCGTGGCAGGACGAAAAGACCCCGTGGAGCTTTACTGCAGCCTGGTGTTGGCCTTTGGTCGCGTCTGCGTAGGATAGGTGGGAGCCTGGGAAGCCGCCCTTTCGGGGGCGGTGGAGGCGCCGGTGAAATACCACCCTGATGCGGCTGGGGGCCTAACCCGAGGGATCGGGGACAGCGCTTGGCGGGCAGTTTGACTGGGGCGGTCGCCTCCTAAAAGGTAACGGAGGCGCCCAAAGGTTCCCTCAGGCGGGACGGAAATCCGCCGGAGAGCGCAAGGGTAGAAGGGAGCCTGACTGTGAGGCCTGCAAGCCGAGCAGGGGCGAAAGCCGGGCCTAGTGAACCGGTGGTCCCGTGTGGAAGGGCCATCGATCAACGGATAAAAGTTACCCCGGGGATAACAGGCTGATCTCCCCCGAGCGTCCACAGCGGCGGGGAGGTTTGGCACCTCGATGTCGGCTCGTCGCATCCTGGGGCTGAAGAAGGTCCCAAGGGTTGGGCTGTTCGCCCATTAAAGCGGCACGCGAGCTGGGTTCAGAACGTCGTGAGACAGTTCGGTCTCTATCCGCCACGGGCGCAGGAGGCTTGCGGGGGGCTCTTCCTAGTACGAGAGGACCGGAAGGGACGCACCTCTGGTTTCCCAGCTGTCCCTCCAGGGGCATAGGCTGGGTAGCCATGTGCGGGAGGGATAACCGCTGAAAGCATCTAAGCGGGAAACCCGCCCCAAGATGAGGCCTCCCACGGCTTTAGCCGGTAAGGACCCGGGAAGACGACCCGGTGGATGGGCCGGAGGTGTAAGCGCCGCGAGGCGTTGAGCTGACCGGTCCCAATCGTCCGAGGTCTTGACCCCCTTTGCCCTGATGGTCCACCCCAGCCAGATCCCCCGCCTCCCCAAGGGGGCGTGGCCTTTTGAAAGGCAAAACACCGGAATCCCCCGTGCCCCTAGCGGCGTGGAACCACCCGTTCCCATTCCGAACACGGAAGTGAAACGCGCCAGCGCCGATGGTACTGGGACCGCAGGGTCCTGGGAGAGTAGGTCGGTGCGGGGGATTTTTTCCATGCGGGAGTAGCTCAGTTGGTAGA
>NZ_SIJL01000033.1 GCF_004307015.1 Thermus thermamylovorans | reverse complement strand
CACATAAATCCTTACACGACCCTCGGCCTCGGGGCTATCACCTGGTTCCTCCTGCGTCAGCGGCCCTTGTGGGCCTGGGGCAGCCTGGTTCTGGGCCTTTTTCTGGGATGGGCGCTTTGGGGTCCTCCCTTTAGCTTCAGCGCGCCGGAGAAGGGGGCCTTCGGCACCCGGGGAGGCCTCCTCCTCTCCCCGGAGTTCGCCGCCCTCCTCTTCGGCCTGGTGGTCTACACCTCGGCCTTCATCGCTGAAGTCTTCCGCGGGGCCATCCTGGCGGTGCCCAAGGGGCAGTGGGAGGCGGCCTACGCCCTGGGCCTCGAGGGCCGGGACGCCTTCCGCCTCATCGTCCTCCCCCAGGCGGTGCGCATCGCCGTCCCGCCCCTCGCCAACCAGTACCTGAACCTGGCCAAGAACACCTCCTTGGGGGTGGCGGTGGGCTACCCGGACCTCTTCTCCGTGTACAGCACCGTGGCCAACCAGTCGGGCCGGAGCCTCGAGGCCATCCTCCTGGTCATGGCCGTGTACCTGACCCTGAGCCTTGGCATCAGCGCCGCCGTCAACACCTACAACCGGCGCGTGGCCCTGAGGTGGCGGCTATGAGGCTTCTCAAGGCCCTCTTCGGGACCCCGGGCAACGCCCTGGTCTCCCTCCTTCTCCTGGCCTTCCTGGGCTGGCTGGGCCAGGCCCTCCTCCTCTGGGGCCTCAGGGCGGAGTGGCGGGTGGTGGGGGAGAACCTCCCTTACTTCCTCGTGGGCCAGCTGCCCAAGGACCACCTGCCCCGGGTGGTGGGCTTCCTGGGATTCCTCGCCCTGGCCATTCTCGGGTGGCTCGGAGGCCTCCGGGTGGTCCGGGTTCCCAGGCCCCGCCTCCTCTTCCTGCTCGGCCTTCTGGGCAGCCTCCTCCTCCTGCCCTGGCCCCCCACCCTCTGGGGGGGCCTCCTCCTTTCCTTCCTGCTCTCCGGGGTGGCCATGCTCCTCGCCTTCCCCCTGGGGGTGGCCCTGGCCTTCGGGCGGCAGGCCCGGCTTCCCGTCCTGCGCTTCCTCGCCATCGCCTTCATAGAGGGAGTGCGCGGGGTTCCCCTGGTCTCCCTCCTCTTCCTGGCTTTCGTGACCGTGCCCCTCTTCCTGCCGGAGGGCTTTCGTCCTCCCCAGGTGGTGCGGGCCCTGGTGGCCTTCACCCTCTTCGCCGCCGCCTACCTGGCGGAGAACGTGCGGGGAGGGTTGCAGGCGGTGCCCAAGGGGCAGTGGGAGGCGGCCTTCAGCCTGGGGCTCACCCCTTTCCAAGCGGTGCGCTATGTCATCCTCCCCCAGGCCCTGAGGGCGGTGGTGCCGGCCCTGGTGGGTCAGTACATCGCCCTCTTCAAGGACACCTCCCTGGTGGCCCTCATCGGCCTCCTGGACCTCATGGGCGTGGCCCGGGCCGTCCTGGCCAACCCCCAGAACGTGGGCCTGGAACGGGAGGTCTACCTCTTCCTGGCCCTGGTCTACCTGGTGGCGAGCGGGGTATTCTCCTACCTGGGAAGGCTCCTGGAGCGGGGCCTGGGGCTGGGGGTGAGGTGAGGTGGAACCCATTATCCGCATCCACAACCTGCACAAGTGGTTCGGCTCCCTGCACGTACTCAAGGGCATTCACCTGGAGGTGGCCCCGGGGGAGAGGTTGGTCATCATCGGCCCCTCGGGCTCGGGGAAGAGCACCCTGATCCGCTGCATCAACCGCCTGGAGGACTTCCAGGAAGGGGAGGTGGTGGTGGACGGCCACAACGTAAAGGACGACCGGGCCCTCCGGGAGGTCCGGCGGGAGGTGGGGATGGTCTTCCAGCAGTTCAACCTCTTCCCCCACATGACCGTCTTGGAGAACATCACCCTGGCCCCCATACGGGTGCGGCGCTGGCCGAAGGAGAAGGCGGAGAGGAAGGCTTTGGAGCTTTTGGAGCGGGTGGGGATTTTGGACCAGGCGGGGAAGTACCCGGCGCAGCTTTCCGGGGGGCAGCAGCAGCGGGTGGCCATCGCCAGGGCCCTCGCCATGGAGCCCAAGATCATGCTCTTTGACGAGCCCACGAGCGCCCTGGACCCGGAGATGGTGGGGGAGGTGCTGGACGTGATGCGGGACCTGGCCCGCGGGGGAATGACCATGCTGGTGGTGACCCACGAGATGGGGTTTGCCCGAGAGGTGGCGGACCGGGTGGTGTTCATGGACGGGGGCCAGGTGGCGGAGGAGGGGAGGCCGGAGGAGATCTTCACGCGCCCCAAGGAGGAGCGCACCCGGGCCTTCCTGGAGCGGGTCCTCCACCACTAGGCACCCGCAGCGCGCAAGGATTCCCCTATGCGCCTCCGGACCCCGATCTTGGGCCTCCTCCTCGCCCTCCGGCCCCTCCGCCTCCAAGGGGCAGCTGCCCCTCGAGGCCTTAGGCCCGGACGGCACCCGAGCGGACCTCGCGGGTAGCTTGGCCCGCTCCCCTAGGAGGGGCAAAAATGCGGGCAGCCAGGGTCGCGCTCTTCCCCCACCTTTCCTCGGGGATGTAGGCGATGCGGTTAGCCCTCGACCCACATTCCGCACCCCCTTCACTCCAGCAGGTAATATCGCCCGGCCCCCAGGAGGCGCACCGCGGTCTCGTGATGTGGAGCTGGGTCGAAGACCAGCAACTTGCCCCCCCAGCTCTACCAAGCGAACCCACATGGACAGTTGAAGCACCCACACGGTCCACGGTGCTGGCCACCAGGCCCAGGTGGCCGAGGTCGTACACCTGCGGGTCGGGTGTAGCTACCATCCCACAAGTCCTAACGCGGGGGGGAGGAGGGGTGCGGAATGTGGGTTGAAGGCCGTCGTAAAGGTCCCCCACCGGGAGCCACGCGGCCCTGGCCAACCGCTCACCAGCAAGGGCAGTGTGGCCGGATAGACCCGGGCCGCGAAACCCGAGGGCGGGCGCTTACCTCCTCCAGAGCCGCTCCATCATCGCCCCAAGGGGAGCGGCGAAGACTCCCTCCCCCAACGGGGAAGGTCTCCCCTCCCGGGTAAATCACGAAGGCCTCCTGGGGCTTGAGGTCCTTCAGCGCCTCGTGGAACCCCCGGGAAG
Source organism: Thermus thermamylovorans (assembly GCF_004307015.1). Taxonomy (NCBI): domain Bacteria; kingdom Thermotogati; phylum Deinococcota; class Deinococci; order Thermales; family Thermaceae; genus Thermus; species Thermus thermamylovorans. Next base: position 1,684 of record NZ_SIJL01000033.1, on the reverse strand, counting down.
GCCGGGGATCAAGGCTCCGCTTGACCTCCACGGCCCAGAGCCTCCCCCCGGGCAGGAGGAGGACCAGGTCCACCTCCGCCTCGGCCCGGGTGCGGTAGAAGTAGGCCTCGCCCCCCTCGGGAAGCACCTGGAGGAGGTTCTCCACCACGAAGCCCTCATAGCTCCTCCCCACCACGGGGTGGGCAAGGAGGTCCTCCAAAGTGCGGAGCCCCAGGAGGGCGTGGACCAGACCGCTGTCCCGCAGGTAGAGCTTGGAGCTTTTCACCAGGCGCTTCCCCACGTTGGCCTCAAGGGGAGGCAGGCGCCTCAGCAGGTAGAGGTCCACCAGAAGCCGGAGACCTTTAAGCTCCTGGCTTGTGACCGAGGGGCCCAAAAGGAGCTGGTGGACCTCCTTGAAGGAAACGCGAAGGCCAACTCTAGAAGGGCAGATACAGGATGGCGTTCTCCAGCTCCCCAGGTCGCGCGGCAGTCAGAAGGAGCTCCAGATCCTCCAAGATCCGGCCCACGCCGACCCCCCGGCGCAAGAGGATGAGCCCAGACATGGGCCTGCCCTCCTCTATGCGCCGCGCGGCCTCGGCGCTCAGGGTGGCGTGGTCCCTGGACACCAGCACCCGTCCTTCCCGGGCGGCCCACTCCAGGACCTCAGCGTCTGATCTCCCCCCAAGGCCCACGTCCACTACCCGAACCACGTCTAGCCCGGGGTGGCGCCGCTTCAGGCCCAGGAAGAGGGCCCTTTCCACGTTCTCGTCCAAAAGGAGCTTCACGCCCTACCCAGCCGGGCGAGAAGGGCCTTGGGGAAGTGGACCCGGGCCCGCTCCTCCGCCTCCAGAGCCGCCCTCTTCGCCCTCTCCCGGTAGGCGGCCACCTCCTCCGGGTGGCGCAGAGCCCAAGCCAGGACGGCGTACACGTCCGCAAGGCTTAGGCTGGGGTAGGCCAGGACCATCTCCTCGGGGGAGAGCCCCCCCTCGTAGGCGTCCAGGAGGTCTTCCAGGTAGACCCGGGTGCCCTCTACCCGGAGGCCTCCGGCCTCGTCCGCCACTAGGGGGATCCGCTCGGTCAGGACCATGCGCCCCTAAGTATACTCAGGAGCCGCCCCGCGCGCCTAGACTTTGTAGTCGGTCAGCGCATGCCTTCCTGTGCTCCTTCTCGCGGAGATTGGAGTGCCCTACGCCGTTTTGCCCGCTGACCGAAGAACCTTGGGTGGAGGGCTTGCACCTTGAGGGGGGTACTGTTATAAAACAGGTAGAGGAGGAGCTATGGCACCCCCCTTGCCGGAAGGGCAAAAGCGGGTCTTTTTAGAAGCGGCGCGGCTCCTGCGCCAGGGCCTTTCCCCCACGGCCCATGACCTGACCCGGGCCTTGGGCTTGCGGCCGCAGACCGTGCGCCAGCACCTGGAGGCCCTGGCCCGGAAGGGCCTGGTGGTCCTCTATCCCCAAGGGCACGGCCGCCCCACCCACGTGGAGCTTACGCCGGAGGGGAGGCTGCTTGCGGGCCTCGCCATTCCGGTGGTGGGAAGGGTTCCTGCGGGGCCCCTGGAGGAGGCTCTGGAGGAGGTGGAGGGCCTCATCCCCCTGCCCGCACGCCCTAACCTTTTTGCCCTCGTGGTGGAAGGGGACAGCATGGCGGAGTACCTCCTGGATGGGGACGTGGTGGTGGTGGAGCGGGGGTCGTGTAAGGATTTATG
>NZ_SIJL01000032.1 GCF_004307015.1 Thermus thermamylovorans | reverse complement strand
TTTCTAAGGAGCATGAAGCCCTGCTTTCCCCTTTTCAGGTCCTTTGAGGGCGCCCATGGGCGCCCTTTTTTGTTTCCGGGGGGTGGGTCGGGAAGCGTGCGCAAAGGGCGGCGGATGCCGGGAGCCAGGAGAAGGGTGGTCTCGGCGGGGGGTGTGGTCCTCCGGGGGGATCCTCCCGAGGTCCTGGTGGTCTCCCTGAGGGGTGGCCGGGTGATCACCCTGCCCAAGGGGCAGGTGGAGCCTGGGGAGCGCTATCCGGAGACCGCGGTGCGGGAGGTGCGGGAGGAGACGGGGGTAGAGGCCGCGGCGCTTTTTCCCCTGGGCAAGGTGCGTTACTACTTCACCGTCCGGGAGGAAGGGGGGGCGGTCTCGGTGGGCAAGGAGGTCCGCTACTTCCTCATGGCCTACCGAGGAGGGGAGCCCAAACCCCAGCTGGCCGAGGTGGAGGCCGCCTTTTTCCTGCCCGCCGAGGAGGCCCTGGAGCGCCTCTCCTACCCCAACGAGCGGGAGATCCTACGCCGGGCCCTCCTGCGCTTCCGGCCGCAGTAGGCGCCGGGCGGCCTCCTCCGGGGAGAGCTCTCCCCGGGCCACCCGAGCCACCAGGTCGCCCGCCTTATGCGTTTTTTTCCGCCCCCATTCCTGGATGACGCTCTCCACCTCAAACCGGGCCCGCTCCAGGCGGTGGGCTTCCAGGAGGCCGTGCCCCAAGAGGTGCTGATGGTGGGCCTCCAAGCCCTCAAAGAGGGCCTCCACCCCCTCCCCGGTGGCGGCCACCGTGGGAAAGATGGGGGGGCGCCAGCCCCCGGGGCGGGGAGGGGAGAGGTCCAGGGCGCTTTTAAGCTCCTGGATGATCCGGTCGCCGCCCGGGAGATCGAACTTGTTCACGGCGAAGAGGTCGGCGATCTCCATCACCCCGGCCTTGAAGGCCTGGACCGCGTCCCCGGCGGCGGGGGTGAGGACCAGCAGGGTGGTGTCCGCCACCCGGGCGATGTCCACCTCGCTCTGGCCCACCCCCACGGTTTCCACGAAGATCCGGTCAAAGCCGAAGGCTTCCAGAAGGGCCAAGGCGGCCACCGTGGCCCCGGCCAGCCCCCCCAGGGCGCCCCTCGAGGCCAGGGAGCGGATGTAGACCCCGGGGTCCTGGTGGTGGCGCATCATGCGGATGCGGTCCCCCAGGATGGCCCCCCCGGTGAAGGGGCTGGAGGGGTCCACGGCCAAGACCCCCACCTTTTCCCCGCGCTGCCTGGCCTCCACGATCAGACGGTCGGTGAGGGTGCTCTTGCCTGCCCCGGGGCTTCCGGTGACCCCCACCACCTTGGCCCGTCCCTGGCCCCGCAGGCGCTTCAGGAGCTCTTGGCCCAGGGGGTGGCCCGACTCCACCAGGGTCAGGGCCCGGGCCAGGGCCCGTATATCCCCTTCGCGGAAGCGGCCTTCCAGCTCCGCCGCCTGCGTTTCTCCTGCACTCGCCATGCCGTCATTCTACGCTTTTTTGCCGGGGCGCTTTATTCCGCCAGGGCGACGCAGGCCACCTCCACCCGCGCCCCCCGGGGCAGGGCCCTCACCGCCACCGTGGCCCGGGCGGGGTAGGGGGGTTGGAAGTAGCGGGCGTAGACCTCGTTGAAGGCGGGGAAGTCCTCCATGTCGGCCAGGAAACAGGTGGTCTGCACCACCCGGGAAAGGCTCGAGCCCGCGGCCTCCAGGACCGCCTTGAGGTTTTCCATCACCTGTGCCGTCTGGGCGCGGACGTCCCCTTCCACCAGGCTGCCGTCGGGCCGCAAGGGGATCTGGCCGGAAACGAAGACCAAGCCCCCAGCCCGCACCGCCTGGGCGTAGGGGCCAACGGCCTTGGGGGCCTTTTCGCTGCTGACCGCTTCCATGGCCCTATCCTACGCCAAAGCGGTAGAGCCTCCCCGCGAGGTTGACCACCAGGACCTCCTGGGCCAGGGGCAGGGGGGGTACCTGCACCGCCCCCAGGCCCGTGGCCTCGAAGACCACCTGGCCCCGGCGGTCCACCGCCAGGAAACGTCCCTCCTCCGTGGCCAGGAAGAGGTGCCCGCCCGCGTAGGTGAGGCCAGCCGTGACCTTCCCCACCTCCAGGCTCCACGCCTCCTCCCCCGTGGCCTGGTCCAGGGCCCGCAAGACCCCGTTCCAGCCCGCTGCGTAGACCCGCTCCCCGTCCAGGGCCAGTCCCCCCCAGAGTTCGCCTTCCAGGGCGGTGTTCCAGAGGGTTTCCCGGGTCAGGGGGTCGAAGGCGTAGACTTCCCCCTCCCAGGTGGGGATGAAGAGCACCCCCCGGTGGGCGGCCACGGGGGCGTGTACGGGTCCGGTCTTCACCTTGTAGCGGAGGGCCCCTGTCCCCGGGTCCAGGGCGTAGAGCCAGCCGTCCTCCGAACCCAGGAAGAGGAGGCCCCGGTAAAGGGTGGGGCTCGCCGAGAGGTGCCCCCCGGCGCGGAACTGGAAGAGGGGCCGGTCCCGCTCAAAGGCGTAAAGGACGCCGTCCCGACTGGCCACATAGACCCTTGGACCCAGCACCAGGGGGCTGGCCGTGACCTCGGTTCCCGTCTCGGCGCTCCACTCCAGGGTGCGGCCCCGGAAGCGGCGCACCCGGCCGTCCCAACAACCCACGTACACCCCACCCCGCACCACGGGGGGGGCCGTCACCTCGTCGGGGAGGGTTTCCCGGTGCACCTCCCCCGTGAGAAGGTCCACCTCCACCAGGCCCCGCCCCGCCCCCAGGAAAACCCGTCCTCCCGCGTAGACCATCTCCCCGGGCCAGGCGGCCTCTCCCCCCAGGTCCAGCTTGCCCCTCAAGGAGAGGCGCCTGGGGTCGGGGGCCAGGGGGTAGTGGCCGCTGCGGCTTGCCCCTGCCCGGGGCGTAGCCAGGCGCAGGGCCTGGAACTCCTGGAGGACCCCCCGGAAGAGGCCCGGGTGGGAGGGCCTTTCCTCGGGGTGCTTGGCCAAAAGGCCCAAGACGGCCTCCCCCACCCCCTTGGGGATGGCGGGGTTCAGGGCCTCGAGGGGCCTGGGCGCCTCGTAGACGTGCTGGAAGAGGACGGCCTGGTCGTTTTCCCCCTCAAAGGGGGGTTTGCCGGTGAGGGTGCGGTAGAGGACCGCCCCCAGGCTGTAGAGGTCGGCCTTGGGGGTGAGGGGCAGGCCCTTGGCCTGCTCCGGGGCCATGTAGGTGGGGGTGCCCAGGGTGTAGCCGGTGCGGGTGAGGTGGCGGCTCTCCTGGAGGAGGTAGGCCAGGCCGAAGTCCATCACCTTGGGGTGGCCCTCCCGGGTGAGGAGGATGTTCTTGGGGGTGAGGTCCCGGTGGAGGATGCCCTGGGCGTGGAGGTGGGCCAGGGCTTCCATCACCCGGATGGCGGCCTCCAGGAGGTGCTCCCCTTCGGGGCCCTCCTCGAAGGGGCCCAGCCGATCAAAGGTGCCCCCCTCCACCAGCTCCATGACGAAGTAGGGCCTCCCCTCCTCCTCCCCCAGGTCCAGCACCTGGACGATGCCCGGGTGGAAGAGGCGGGAAAGGGCCCGCACCTCCAGGAAAAACCGCTCCCTTTCCGGAGGCAGGGCCCGGGGGTGGAGGAGCTTCACCGCCACCTTGCGCCCCAGGCGCTCGTCCACCGCCCGCCAGACCTCGGCCATGCCCCCGGAGCCCAGGGGGGCCTCGAGGCGGTAGCGCCCGGCCAGGACCACGCCGGTTATTCTAAGCCGCTCACTCTTCCGGCTCCAGCCGCCTCAGGAGTTCGGCCAGCTCCTCCTTGCCTTCCTCCAGCTCCCGCACGATCTTGGCGATGGCCAGGCGCACCACCTCCGACTTGGACACCAGCCGCTCGGGGCTAGAGAGCTCGTAGGCCGCCCGGGTGAGGAGGGCGTCCTGCTCCTCGGAGATGACCACCTGCAGCCGCTTTTTCTCCCTCTTGGGCATACCGCTCCTTGGCAGGTAGTGTAGCAGAGGGTGCATCGCCTTGACAATGCGAATCCGCCTGTATATCCTCACCTTGAGTAAGGTGTGTATGATGCTCACGGAGTCGGGGAAGGGGAGCCGGATTCTGCGGATCGAAGGGGGCCTCCCCCTGTCCGGTGAGCTCCGCGTCTATCCCGCAAAGAACGCCGCCCTGCCCATCCTGGCGGCCAGCCTCCTCACGGAGGAGCCGATAACCCTTCTGGAGGTGCCCAGGCTCCGGGACGTGGAGGTGATGCTGGAACTCCTGGCCCACCTGGGCACCCATTACGCCTGGGAGGGCCGGACGCTCCACCTCCATACCCCGGAGATCCAAAGCACCCACGCCCCCTACGAACTGGTGGGGCAGATGCGGGCCAGCTTCATCGTCTGGGGGGCGCTCCTCGCCCGGGTGGGGGAGGGGCGGATCTCCTTGCCCGGGGGCTGCGCCTTCGGGGCCAGGCCCGTGGACCAGCACGTGAAGGCCCTGAAGGCCCTGGGGGCCGAGGTGGTGGAGGAGGAGGGCACCTTTTATGCCCGAAAGACCCGCCCCCTTGCGGGCCGGGTGGTCTTCGACCTGCCCACGGTGGGGGGGACGGAGCAGGCCATGCTGGCCGTGGCCCTGGGGGGGGAGGCCACCTTGGTCCAAGCGGCCATGGAGCCCGAGGTGGAGGACCTGGGCCGCTTCCTCGGGATGCTGGGGGTGGAGGTGCGGGGCCTGGGCAGCCCCATCCTCCACGTGCGGGGGGCCAGGCGGCTTGGGGGAGGCACCTACCGCATCATCCCCGACCGCATCGAGGCGGGCACCTACCTCCTGGCGGCCGCGGCCACCCGGGGCGCCCTCACCCTCACCCAGGTGCGCCCCGACCACCTGGATGCCCTTTTGGACAAGCTCCGCCAGGCGGGCCACCGGGTGGAGGTGGGGCCGGACTGGGTGCGCTTCACCGCCGCAAAGCACCCCGAGCCTTTCCATGTGGAGGCCCGGGAGTACCCCGGGTTTCCCACGGACCTTCAGCCCATCGTGGGTGCCTACCTGGCCACGGTGCCGGGGCAGAGCGCCATCACCGACCGGGTCTACCCCGACCGCTTCACCCACGTGGGGGAGCTGGCCCGCATGGGGGCCGAGCTCTACCTGCGGGACCGCACCCTGGTGGTGAACGGCAGGCGGCTGCACGGGGCCCAGGTCAAGGCCCTGGACATCCGGGCCGGGGGTGGGCTGGTGGTGGCCGCCCTGGCCGCGGAAGGGGTTTCCGAGATCGAGGGGGTGTACTTCCTGGAGCGGGGCTACGAGCACCTGGAGGAACGCCTCCGGTCCTTGGGGGCCCGGGTGGGCGTGGCGGAGGTGCCCCTGGCCCTGGCGGCCGATTAGCGGCCTTCCGGCGCTTCCCGGGTCATGGCGGCGCAACCCCCGGGGGCCTCGAGGGCAGCAGGCGGGGCGGCCGCGCGCCCTCTGCTTCGCAGGCTCACTCCTCTATGGGAGGAAATATGCGCTTTTCCATATCAAAGCTGCTTGCGCCCAGCCCTCAAGACGGCTATACTGCGAAGGGTATGGACCTGGACCTTCTCGCTGCCCGGTTGGACGGGCTCCGGGGGTATCTTTGACATCCCCAGCAAGGAAGCCCGTCTGAAAGAGCTGGACAAACGGCTGGAAGACCCCGCCCTCTGGCAAAACCCCGAGGAGGCCCGGAGGGTGAGCCAGGAGGCGAGCCGTCTGCGGCGCACCGTGGACGCTTTCCGCTCCCTGGAAAGCGATCTTCAGGGCCTCCTGGAGCTATGGCAGGAGTTTCCCGCTGCGGAGCGGGAAGCCCTCCGCCCCGAGCTGGAGGAGGCGGCGCACAAGCTGGAGGAGCTCTACCACGAGACCCTCCTCTCCTTCCCCCACGCGGAGAAGAACGCCATCCTCACCATCCAGCCCGGGGCCGGGGGCACGGAGGCCTGCGACTGGGCGGAAATGCTCCTCAGGATGTACACCCGCTTCGCCGAGCGGCAGGGCTTCGGGGTGGAGGTGGTGGACCTCGTCCCGGGCCCTGAGGCGGGGATCGACTATGCCCAGATCCTCGTCCGGGGAGAGAACGCCTACGGCCTCCTCTCCGCCGAGGCTGGGGTCCACCGCCTGGTGCGCCCCTCCCCCTTTGACGCCTCCGGGCGTCGCCACACCTCCTTCGCCGGGGTGGAGGTGGTGCCCGAGGTGGACGACACCGTGGAGGTAGTCATCCGTCCCGAGGACCTGCGCATCGACGTTTTCCGCTCCCAGGGGCACGGCGGCCAGGGGGTGAACACCACCGATAGCGCTGTGCGCATCGTCCACCTGCCCACGGGGATCACCGTCACCTGCCAGACCACCCGCAGCCAGATCAAGAACAAGGAGCTGGCCATGAAGGTGCTCCGCTCCCGGCTCTTCGAGCTGGAGTGGCGAAAGAAGCAGGAGGAGCTCCAGAAGCTTCGGGGAGAGGTGCGGCCCATCGAGTGGGGGAGCCAGATCCGCAGCTATGTCCTGGACAAGCAGTACGTGAAGGACCACCGCACGGGCCTCATGCGCTTTGACCCCCAGAACGTCCTGGACGGGGACCTGCTGGACTTCGTCTGGGCGGGGCTGGAGTGGAAGGCGGGCCGCCGCCAGGCGGCGGGGGAGGTGGAGGCCGACTAGGGCTTCAGTAGACGTCCTCAGGGGTCTTATAGACCTCGCCGGTAAGCCAGTAGATCACCCTTTCCGCCACGTTTTCCAGGTGGTCCCCCAGGCGCTCGTAGCTGCGGGCCACCCGCAGGAGGGTGAGGGCCTTGGTGAGGGTGCGGGCGTCCTCCATCATGTAGGTGACGAGCTCCCGGGTGATCTCCTCGTAGAGCCCGTCCACCTGGTCGTCCATCTCCAGCACCTTGCGGGCCAGGGTGGCGTCCCGCTCCGCCACCGCCTTGGCCAGGGTGTCCATCATCTCCAAGAGCCTGCGGCCCATCTCCGGCAGGGTCACGTAGCGCTTCAAGGGGGGTTCCCGGGTCAGGAAGAGGGCGTCCTCGGCCACGTGCATGGCGTAGTCCCCGGCCCGCTCCAGGTCGGTGAGGGCTTTGATGACGGTGAAGATGAGCCGCAAGTCCGAGGCCACGGGCTGGTGGCGGGCGATGAGGGTGATGGCTTCGTTCTCCACCTTGAGCTCCAGGGCGTCCACCTGCCGGTCCTTGGCGATGACCCCTTCCGCCCTGGCTCCGTTGTTCCCCACCAGGGCCTCGGTGGCCTCCTGGGTCATCTCCCGCACCAGGGAGAGCATCCGTAGGGTCTCTTCCAGCAGGTGGTTCAGGGCTTGGTCCAGGGCTTCGCGCATCTTTCCTCCATGTTCAGTTTAGGGGAAGTTGGATGCCAAAGACATTCTCCCCTCCCTGCCTGCCCCCGTAGGCTTCCCCCCCCAGCCCCCGGGCCAGGCGGCGCACCAGGTAAAGGCCCAGGCCTTGGCCCGTTCCTCCCTGGAAGCCCCGGCGGCGGGGAAGGAAGAGGGCCTCGTAGTCGGGGAGCTCGGGTCCCTGGTCCCTCACCTCCAGGTGCAGGCGTTCCCCCTCCTGGTGGGAGAGGAGGCGGATGGGATCCTGGCCGTATTTGAGGGCGTTGTCCAGGAGGTTCAAGAGGATCTGAAAGAGGGCCTCGGGGTCGGCATGGACGGTATGGGGGAGGCAGACCTCCACTTGGCGTCCCCTGAGCCTTTCCTGGAAGAGGCGCTCCAGACGGGGCCAGAGCTCCTCCAGGGGAAAGGTGCGCTTGGGGCCGGGCTGGGTGAGGGAGAGGTCCTTGACCAGGCGGGAGAGGCGGGACACCTCTCCTTTGAGTAGGTCTAGGATCTCCTTCTCCTGCGGGGTCTTGGGGGTGAGGGCTTCCAGGAGGGGCCCCATGCCGGCCAGGGGGGTGCGGAGTTCGTGGGCCAGGGCCTGGGTGGCCTCCTCCAGGGCCTGCAGGCGTCTTTGCCCTTCCGTCTCGTCCCAAAGGTAAAGCCTTCCCGGCAGGGCCTTAGCCCGGAGTAGGCGGCCCCGGACCTCCAGGGTCCGCTCGCCCCCGTAAAGGGCCAGGGCCTCCAGGCGGTGGTCCCGCAGGGCCAGGAGGAGGGGGCGGCCCACCACCTTTTCCCGACTCACCGCTAATAGCTCCGCCGCCACGGGGTTGAGGTAGACCACCTGCCGCTCCTGGTGGAGCACCAGACCCTCCATGGCCTCCTCCCAGGCCGAGGCGAGCGCGTCCCTCACCCTTCCCCCTTGAAGCGGTAGCCAAGCCCCCGCACCGTCTCCAAAAAACGCGGGGCTTTGGGGTCTTCCCCGAGCTTTTCCCGCAGCTGGAGCACGTGTTGGTCCACGGTCCTGGGAGTGCCCAGGTAGTCCTGGCCCCAGACGGCCTCCAAAAGTTCCTCCCGGGTGTAGACCCGTCCCGGGCGGGCCGCCAGAAAGGCCAGAAGCTCGAACTCCCTCCGGGTGAGGGGAAGGGGTTCGCCTTCCAGGCTCGCCTCCATCCGCTCCAGGTCCAGGAGGAGGGGGCCCCTTTTGAGCACCTTGCGCCGGCCTGCCCGTCGCAGGAGGGCCTCGAGGCGGGCCAGGAGCTCCTCGGTGGCGAAGGGCTTCACCAGGTAGTCGTCCGCCCCCCGGGAGAGCCCCTCTACCCGGTCCCGCACCTCGGCCCGGGCGGTGAGCATGAGGACGGGGAGGTCGGGGTAGGTTCCCTGGCGCATCCTCTCCAGAAGCCGCACCCCAGGCTCGTCGGGGAGCATCCAGTCCAGGACCACGGCCTCGGCTTCCCTCAGGAGGGGCCAGGCCGCCCCCGCCGAGGGGGCCTCGAGGACCCGGTGCCCGGCCCGCTCCAGGGCCAGCTTCACCCCAAGCCGCACCGCAGGCTCGTCCTCAACCAGGAGCACCGTGGCCACGCCTCCAGTCTAGCCTGGGGCCTGTCAGGGGAAGGTCAAGGCCCCTTGCTGAACCTAGACAGACACATGTGAGACGCTGA
>NZ_SIJL01000031.1 GCF_004307015.1 Thermus thermamylovorans | reverse complement strand
GAATATCCGAAAGGGGGGTACCTCCCTAAAAAATAGGCTCCCAAGGCCAAAAACCCCAGGATCCCTCCCAGGATAAAGATTTGCCTTTGTAGCCCCGTTATCTTCCGCATCATCTCCAGATGCCGCGCCAAGAGCTTCTGCTCCATGTGATTAACCTGCTGGCCCACCTCGTCCATCCGATCCTCAAGGCCCTTCATCCTCCCTTCCAGCTCCGCTTTCTGCTGACCTAACTGATCCTCAACACGGTCCAATCGCTTGAAGGTGAGGTGTTGGATTTCGCTAAGGCGGTTCTGGGATTCCTTAAGGTGCTCGAGCACCTGCTCCTCCAGCTTCCGACGCCACTCCTCAATCCCACGACGGGATTCCTCCCATTCTTGCCGAAACCTGTCTAGGTCCTCGCCTCCTCGGGCAACGAGTTCTTGAAGGCCCTGGAGTCGTTCTTCTAAGCTTTGGTACGTCTTTTTGGCCGCCTCCAGTATCCCGGCAAGCTCTTCCGACACCTTCAGGGCTTGCCTAAGGCTCTTCCTATAGGCATCGACCTCTTGCTCCAAGAGCTCCAGAAAGTTTCTTTCCTCTTTCATTCCCTACCCCTGTAAGCTGGCTTCAAACCTTTCCTTGATCGATCTCAGCTGGGAAGAAGCCCCTTCCCGTTCCACCCACTCCGTCAGCTCGGAAAGAAGCTCTAGAGAAGCTAGACTCGCCGTAAGCCGAGCAGCCGGATCGTCATATCCCAGGCGCTTCCCTACCTCCTCATAAACCTGCTTTCGCTCCCGGTAGCCCCCAAGAGGGGAGTGGGCGAGAAGCACGCTTCCCAGGTGCTCCGGTCCCAACCTTCCAAGTTCGGCGAGAAAAGGACCGATCTCGTCGACAGAAAGGCCCTGCTTCAAGGCCTCAGAGGTCCCCCGCTTCAGGTAGAGAGCCCCCTGGGCGGGATCTTCACGCCCCTTTAGGGCACCCGCCAGGAAAAAGGCCCCTAGACTCGTTCCTTCACGTTCCAGGTAGTACTCGGAGCGGAGCATGACCGCTTGACTCAAGCCTCTCTCGCCCGCGGCGGAAAGAAGCAGATCGGCTTCCTCCTCCGACCAGCTCTGGAAAAAAGAGGAGAGCCGCCGAACGATCTCCTCGGGTTCAGCTTCCCTTGGGAGAACCAGCGCTCCAGGGACCGGGAAAGCCAAAGAGGGCTCACAGACATCGCAGAAGCCACAACGGTAATCGTCTGGTGGAAGCTGGTCGTCAAAGATGCTCCGAAGCACCAGGCGTCGACACCGGTCTCTCTCCTTGCTCAGGGCGTACTCGATGAGGTTCCGAAGCATCTGGATGCGCATGGGGTAGACCGTCTCGTACACCCTGTCCAAAAGGATACGGAGGGCTTTCTCCACGGGATCTAGTGGATTGCCAGCAGAAGCGCGGCGAAGGGGTTCCAACCTTCTCTCTATCGCCTCTACCCCCAACCGCGTTTCCGTCAGGAAAGCCCTAAGCCGTTCCTCAAAAGTCCGGCGGCTTATCTTAGGCCGGGGGAACCAAAAACGGCGGTGCCGCTGCGAGAGGTACTCTACGGTGTAAGCCTCCAAGAAGCCAATCTGCATGAGGCGCACGAGGGCATATTCAAAGCTGTTCAATTCCGCCTCGCTACCCCCACCTCCACGGAAGCGCTGTCCATCCGGTCCTTCTTGCGAATCATGGAGAATCTCCTGGGCCACCTTCATAGCCCTTTGCAAGGACACCTCTACCCCGGGGTAGCTCCCCTGCAGGAACTCAATCTGACGAGCATAGTCACAAGGGAGCGTCAGACCGTAGGGGCAGGACCGGAAACGCCCGTTCGGAAGACAAGGAGGTACTCCATCTCCACCTAAAGCATGTTGCTCCAAGCATGACCGCGTGGGCGGCGTCAGGATCAAAGCGACATGCGCATGCCTTCCATCACGCCCCGCGCGCCCTGCCTCTTGGTAGTAGCCTTCGAGGCCGCTGGACATGGCGTGGTGAACGATATAGCGGATATTCTGCTTGTCCACCCCCATGCCATAGCCCTTTGTCGCCACCAGAAGGGGAAAGCGGTTCTCCTGGAAGCGGTCCTGGACTTCTCGTACCCTATCTTCCCAGTCAAAGAGGATCTTTGGCTTGGCAAAGGAAGAGCCACAACTACGGCAAGTGTTTTTTCCCCGATCGTTAAACCACTCGCTCGAACCGCAAGAAGGACATACTTCTGGCCTTTTGCTTGCGTAGACGTGCACCTGATCGCTAGAAGCCAAACCCTCTTTGAGGAGGAAGTTTCTTATCGCGTGAACGCCCTCTTCGAAAGTCTTTTGCCCACGAGGGTCGGCATAAATGGTAAAGATGACGCCTGCATGCGGGTACGAGGACCGCTTTGGCCTTCCGATAAGTTCTTCCTGTGGCACGCCCAGCGTTCGTGGAAGGACCTGGGTCAAGAGGTCCCTAAGGAAGTTCCTCTTTTGGTTCAATCCAAGAGGGGCGGGATGGACAGAGAAGCTCAGGTTGGGACGATCGCTACTGGCGAGTTGTTCCACAGCCCCCTCGGGGAGCCCCAGAACCCTCAGGATGTCCCTTCGAACAGGAGGAGAGGCCGTGGCCGTAAGCGCGATCAGGGGTAGCTTCCTCGGCGAAGCCGCCTGGATCTCCTCGTAAAAGCTCCGGATATGGAGATAAGCGGGTCGGAAGTCATGCCCCCACTCGGAAACGCAGTGCGCCTCGTCTACTGTTACCGCCGAGACAGGAAGGTTTCCCAGTTCCCTTCGGAATTCCTCAACGAACCCCTTGATGCGGATCCGCTCCGGGGAAAGGTACACAAGGCGGTAGCGCCCTTCCAACAAAGTCTTGGTCTTGCTCTCTTTGGCCGCGGCCTCGTCGTCGCTGGAAATCGAGGTGACCGCTGTGACGCCGATCCGCTGAAGGTTGTACACCTGATCCCGCATCAGGGCCCGAAGAGGAGAGATGACGATGTTCACCCCCGGGACGAGGAAGGAGTAAAGCTGGAAAATAAGAGACTTACCATAGCCCGTGGGCAACAGGGCAAGGCCGCTTTCTCCCCGTAGCGCCCGTTGCAAAAGGCGAAGTTGGGCCTCCTTGAGCTCTGGCACCGGGAAAAACTTCCGGGCGAAGAAGTCCAGAGCGAGGGCAGAAGATACCGCCCCGACAAAGGGAGGAGTCCAAGATCCTCGTTCCTCTTCGTATTCTGCTTGGAAAGCGTCGGCCTCACGCGCTAGGGAAGCGATACGGTCCCAGGAGAAAACGTCAAGGACCCCTTCTTCAGGGGCTCCGTCGACAACTGAAAAGCCCTCAACCCGCCCGACCCAAAGCGGCAGGAGATCCCGGAAGGTCCTTGAAACGCTATCCGCGTCCAGCCGATAAACGCGAACTTCCGGTAAGGGAAGGTCAACCCCGGCAAGCCGGCCCACGTTCAAAAGCGTGAAGTAAGCATCGGCGAAGGCCGCCTCCACCAAGGGGGTGGATGACTCTGGGTCCATAATTTGGACGGAACGTTCGCCCTCCCTGACCGCCTTTAAGAGGCGCGCAAAGGCCGCTTTCAGGGCGATGGGGTACCGCACCGGAAAGTCCACAAGCCAGTGGAGGGGCGAATAAGCGGGCCCCCTGGAAAGCCCCACCTCACCTTTCCTCAGGTAGCCCCCCAGGACTGGGTCGCTCTCGGCAAGCCTTATCAAGGCTTCACGGGCCTTTCCCGAGCGGATGTCGTCGTAGGCAATGGGAAAATACGCGATCCCCCGGAGCGTAAGCGACCGCTGACGGCTTTTTTCTCGCGCAAAGCGGTCCGGGCGCTCGTGGTAGCTCTTGCCTTCGATCTCTATGGCGTATGGCCTCTGGCCGAAGAGGATGAAGTCAGCCCTGCGCTCTCCCTCCTCCTCGTCCAAGAAGCCCCCCTGGGGCAACAAGAGGGCAAACCCCTCGCTACCAAAGAGGGGAAGGTAAACCTCTTTTAGGAAGAGCACCTCGGCATAGTGCTCCTTCCCTTGAAGACGGTGCTTGCGCATGAAGTCGTCTAACGTTTCGACGGGAACGAACTCCCATTCGTTCAAAGAAGCCCGAGATATGCGCTCAGAAAGGAGCTCTTTTAGTCCTTCCTCTGAAGGCCACCAATAAGTGGTATAAGCGTAAGAGCGCCCCTCGTTTGGGGGCCGAGTAAGGAGAGCTTCCGCAAGATCGAACTCTAACCCAAACCGCTTCCCTACCGCTTGAAGGAGGGCCGTCTTGAGAGGAATGGGAAGAACCCCAAGGGGATCCTCAACCGTGGGGCCTTTAAACTCCGGCCCCAGGACCCGATAAGCCCAGTAGAAAACCCCTTCGTGGATCCTTGGCAAGACCGCCATACCGAACCCAGACGCGTTTAACCAAGCAGTTCCTTGAGCTCCGCTAAGAGCGCTTCTACCCTGGCCCGCTTTTCCGTGGGGAGAGTACTAATATCCGTCTTCTTCAAGGCGTCGATGACGTCTCCATACCACGCCGCAGGCGCCTTCTCCTTCTTGAGGGCCGCCCGCACCCGGGCCTTCAGGTCCCGCAGGGAGAGGCCCGCCTTCACCTCCTCCAAGAGGGCCTTCCGCAAGGCCTCGTCTTTCACCTTCTTGAGCTCCAGGGCGGCGGTGTAGGGGATCGCCCCCTCCTCCAGGGCCGCCTTCAGGTCCTCAGGGAGGTTGAGGAGGGGGAGGCGGTTCTGCACGAAGCTTTCCCAGGTCATCCGCCCCAGGGCCTGGAAGACCTCCTCCACCCTCTGGGCCTCGGGGGAGGCCATAACGTTATGGCCCGCTTCCCCCCTTTTCTCCTTCCGCATCCGGCGGAGAAGCCCCACCACCTCCTCCACGGGCTTCCCCAAGTCTTCCGATAGGAGGGCGAGGACCCCCACGGTCTCCTCGTAGGGGTTCAGGTCCTCCCGCTGGAGGTTCTCCACCAGGGCGAAAAGCCTCGCCTCCTTTTCGGAGAGCTCCACCACCCGCACCGGGACCTCGGAAAGCCCCGCCATCCGGGCGGCCCGGTACCGCCTCTCCCCGGCCACGATGGCGTACCTCCCGTCCCCCAAGGGCCGCACCAGGAGGGGCTGGAGCACGCCCTTTTCCCGGATGGAGTGGGCGAGGGCCTCGAGTCCCTCAAAGCGCTTGCGGGGCTGGGGAGAAGGGACGAGGGCCTCGAGGGGAAGCGTCTTCCCCCCAGCCTGGACCGGCTTCCCCTCCATCTCCTCCAAGGCGGAAAGCGCCCTGGCCAGGAAGGGGTCCATGGGGCTCGGCTTGCGGCTCATCAGGCCACCTCCTTGTGAAGCTCAGCCTTGACCTGCTCCAGGATCCCCTCCAGAAAGTCCCCGAGGGCCCGCATCTCCCGCCGCACCTCCTCCCCGCCCACCGCTTGCACCGGAAGCCGCTGTACTTGAGCCTCCCGGTACACCGCCGGACGGCGCACCAAGGGGGGTGCTAAGGGGATCCGCCCTCCAAGGCCCTCGAGCTGGGCCAAAACCTCCCGGTCCCGGACCGTGCCCTCCAACCCGTTTGGGATGAGAGCGCGGACGAAGGGGCCCCCACCCCACATCCCCAGGGAGGCCAGCCCCTCGGCGTAGTCCTGGGCCACGGAAAGCACCGTGGGCAGGGCCTGAAGGCCCTTGGGCGAGGCTTCCACGGGAACCAGAAGGCCGTCCCCGGCCATACCCGCAACTCCAGCCAGGGAGCCCAGAGAGGGCAGGGAGTCTACGAGGATGAGGTCGTACTCCTGCCGGAAGGCTTCCAGGGCTTTCCTCAGGGCGAACATCTTGTAGGGCTCCCGGATGAGGACAAGCTCGGCCCGGGCAAGTTCCACATGCGCGGGGATGAGGCTAACCCCCGGAAGCACCTCCCTCGGCCTGAAGCGTCCCTTACCCTCTAGGAGCCCGAGAAGGGTCTCCTCTACCGGAGCGT
The DNA here is from genome assembly GCF_004307015.1 of Thermus thermamylovorans. Lineage (NCBI taxonomy): Bacteria > Thermotogati > Deinococcota > Deinococci > Thermales > Thermaceae > Thermus > Thermus thermamylovorans. Next base: position 3,709 of record NZ_SIJL01000031.1, on the reverse strand, counting down.
CCACGATGCCGAGCCAGGCGGAGAGGTTGGCCTGGGGGTCCACGTCCACGAGAAGAACGCGCTTGCCCCTAGAGGCCATCTCGTACCCCAGGTCCCGGGCCAGGGAGGTCTTCCCCGCCCCCCCGGCGTGGGTGAAGAGGGTGAGCACCACCCCTTCTCCCCCCGGGGCCTCCACCTCCTTGACCACGTACCAGTAGCGGCCAAGGCGCCGCGCGTTGAGTCTCCCCTCCTGGATCTGCTTGAGGGCGCCGGAGTAGGAGAGCCCCTGCTCCAGGGCCCAGTCCTTGAGGGGAATGAGGACGGTCTTCTTCATCTTGGAAGCAATATAACCCGCCTCACGCCGTGAGTCAAATCCCACAGCGGGTGTGTTCTAAATCACCCGGATAAGAGCCTTTCGGCCTCCCTGCCGTGGCCTCGAGGCCGGCGGGGACCACCCCCTCCTTCAGGAAGGATCGTCCCAGAGCCTGGCAGGCTCCACCTTCTTCGCCACGAGCCGCCGGGTCTTCAGGCGGGCCTCCCCCTCCACGTAAACCCCGCTCCCCAGGGTGAGCTCCTCCAGGAGGGCGAGGGGAGCCCAGAGGGTGAGGGTGAAGGGCTCCTTGAGGCGTCCCCCGGGATTGGGCCGCACCTCGAGGCCAAACCTCCCCTCCTCCCGGTCCACGAAGGCCACGCGGCCCTGGGCGGCCATCAAGGGGTGTCCCTTCCCGTCCCCCCTGGTAACCCCGATCCGACCAAGGCGAAGGGACTTCTCCAGAAGGCCCTGGCCGTTCGTGCGGGGCCAGAAGGTGCCCCGGATGCGCGCCCCCACCAGCTCGGCCATGGGCCGGCCCCGGTGGACCCTAGGCAGGCGGAGGAAGCTCCCGTCCGGGAGGCGGAGGCGGTAGNNNCTCCTTCACGAAGACCTGCCCTTCCACGATCACCACGGCGGCGTAGTGGGCGCCAAACCCTGGGGGAACCCGGCTCAGGGGGGGTGAAGGAGGCGTCGTGACCATTCCCCCTTACCCTAGCACACGAGCCCGGAGGACGCTCTCCCGGTCCACCAGGTAGGCCACCCCGTCCACCTCCACGAAGGCCTTGGCCCCGCCCCCGGTCCACCCGGCGAAGTACCCCCGCCTCCCGTCCGGGAGGAGGAGGAGGGCGTCCTTAGGCACCTCTTCCAATGAGGGCGGGGGAGGGGAGGAGCGCTCGGGCGGGGCGAGGTCTTGGAGAAGGCGGTCCAGGTAGGCCGCCGGGTAGCGGACCGCGCCGAGGCGGGCTCCCTTCAGGGTGCGGTCCAGGGCCTGGAGGAAGGCCTCCCCCAGGGGCAGGGCCTCCCGCTCCAGGCGCTCCAGGTAGGCCCGCCAAAGCCCCCCGTGGGCGAAGCCCGGGCGGAAGACCCGGTAGAAGTCCACCCAGAGCCCCGCTTCCTTGAGGCGGGCCTGGAGGCGGTACTTCGTGCCTTCATTCACGAGCACCGGGGAAGATCCAGAAGGGGAAGGGGAGGCCGGAGACGGCGAAGGAACCAGGAAGGTCGCCCGCTCTCCTCCCTCTGAGGGAGAGGCGGAAACCGCCCTTTCCTCCGGGGCTTTGCGGTCAGCCTCTACCTCTTCAGCCTCCTCCGCCTCCGCTGCTTGGGCGTGAGGATGAGGAGGATTTTTTTCCTCAGTGGTTAGTTCTTTTTCTCTTATTTCCCGCGCCGAGGGAAGCCCGTCCTGAAGGGCGTTTTCCTCACCCGTGCCTTGCAAAGTTTGCAAGGGGGTCTGCACGGCGTGTACGGGGGCCTGCAGGTCCTGCCCGGGCGGGGCATCGGAAAGCCACCACCCCGTGGCGTCCCGCTCCACCAGGCCCTTTTCCCAGAGGGCGAGCAGGGCCTTCTCCACCGTGCGGGGGTCCCGCCGGAGGAGGAGGGCCAGGTCCTTGGTGGAGGCCTTCTTGTGGTGGAGGTTCCTGCGGGTGGCGAGGGCGAGGAAGACCGCGAACTCCCGGTCGGAGAAGCCGCTGCCGAAGAGCTTGTTGAGCAGGGGGTTGGGGATGAGGGTGAATCCGTTTGGCGATTCCAGATGGGTCCAGCCGATTCGCGCTCCCACGGTTGCCTTCTGGGCCGCTTACCCCCGGCCCTGGGGCCCGTGGGGCTTCCACCCGGGTTGACATTTTCCCTTCCGCTTGGTACCCTCGGATTAGGGGATCTCGAGAGTACCAAGATGCTTGCGGTGAAGGGATCGGGGGAAACCCCGGTCTTCCTGCTTTTACCTACCGCTACGCGTCCTTAGGTGAGCTCTCACCTCCTTAACCCTGGAGTCTAGCACGCTCACCCCAGGGTTGGCTAGCCGCAACTAGAGGTTAGCATACACCACCCATTTTGGCAATACATGGCCTCTATAGCACCCGCCATCCCCGTACCAGGCCCAGGACCTCGGGGCGCTCCTCCTCGAGCCAGAGAGTGGGGAGGTCCGGGTGGAGGGGGTAGAGGGCCAGAGGATCCCTCTCCAGGGCCTCGTGGGGGAAGAAGGCGGCGTAGCCCTGGGCCTTCCCCAGGTAGACGGCCTGGGGTTGGAGGAGAGGCCTGAGCTCGGTGAGGACCCAGGCCCGCCGGGCGGTGGGGAAGGGGACGTCCAGGGTGGCGAGCCACCTCCCCGGGACCTCCAGGAAGGCCAGGCGCTCCACCACCGCCCCCCGGGGAAGCTCAGCCGGAGCGAGGAAGGCCCGGGAAGCGGGCTTGCTTTCCTCCAGCTCCTCGGGGGAGGTGTAGACGGGGAGGGTGAAGGGGACGGAGCCCAGGTCGTCCCCGGGGACCTCTTCCCCCATGACCTCGGAGAGGGTGAGGCCGAGGGCCCGGGCGAGGCCCACCAGGTACTGGGCGGAGAGGGTCTTGGGGTCCACGGCACCCCGCTCGATCTTGGCCATGAGGCTTGTGGAGAAGCCCGCCATGCGGGCGAGCTCTTCCTGAGTGAGGCCGAGCTCCCGCCGCCTCTCGCCGATGCGGAGGATGTGGCGGGGGAGAGGTCGTTGGCCGGTGCGCGGCATGGCCACACAATACGGCCTGTTTCCTCCCGATGCAACGGCAATGCTGGGAAGCGGTTGGGGCATAGCGCTTCCCGTGCGGGCGCAAGGGGGTTCGTGCCGATCCTCCGGGTAAACTGGCCCCGGTGGAACCGGCTTTCGCGATCTACGCGGACGAGTGTGGCCGCCGCCTCAAGGCGGAAAAAGGATTGGGACCCCCTCAGGAAGTGATACGGGCGTGGTTCAGGGAACTTGTGGAAGGTCGCCTTTTTGCCCGGGGCGTGACCTCCGAGGTGTTCGCCTTTTTGAGGGATCCAGCTTAGATAACTCTTTCCCTGTCAGGAGAACGCCTTGCGGGCGTAGTCGTGGCGCCAGGGGCGGCCCGCTTGCCCTTGGGGGTGGGTGGGGCCACCTCCCGGGCCAGGCACAGGCAGNGGCCCGCTTGCCCTTGGGGGTGGGAGGGGCCACCTCCCGGGCCAGGCGCAGGCAGTGTTCCAAGACCTCCTTGGGGCTTGCCTCCCTGCGAAGGAAGCCTCGCTTGCCCATCAGGAGAGAGATATACACCCGTCCTCCTGACCTTTGCAAGGCAAGCCCCCATGCGGTTGACGCCCCTGAGGAGTGCTGGTAAAATCGCCCCTAATAGGAGTGGCTATGAACCGCAAGGTTTTGCTCGGCTTGGTCCTTCTCGCCTTTGGGCTTGCGGGGGCGTGGTCGTGTCAAGAGTTATGTG
>NZ_SIJL01000030.1 GCF_004307015.1 Thermus thermamylovorans | reverse complement strand
ACGCACGTGGGGATGGACCGGGAAGCCCCCCGCGTTCTCATGGGGGGCTCAGGTAGTCCCCACGCACGTGGGGATGGACCGGTGGCGGCCATCGAGGCCTTCGCCCGGGCGGCGTAGTCCCCACGCACGTGGGGATGGACCGCATATTGAGGCTCCAAACTATTTTAGCGGCTGGTAGTCCCCACGCACGTGGGGATGGACCGGATCTGGGGCTTAGGGTTCGCCCCTTCCAGGAGTAGTCCCCACGCACGTGGGGATGGACCGGCTCTGGCCGACCTTGGCGCCCTAGTGGGTCCGTAGTCCCCACGCACGTGGGGATGGACCGTGCAGGGGAACCGGAACCCTGGCCTTTACCGCGTAGTCCCCACGCACGTGGGGATGGACCGTCCCCGCTTTCGTGGTACACCAGGCGGGTCCGTAGTCCCCACGCACGTGGGGATGGACTGTCCTTCGACTTGCAGGAGCGCAAGCATCTTACGGCCATGTGGCGGACCTTTTTTATGGAGTTTCTGCGCATCCTGAAAGCCTCTGAGGCTTGACAAATGATAACGCACTTTCAGTATTATCCAGTAGGGGTGCGCCTATGCGCGGGAAAACCTCGCTCCTGGTTCTTGGTTTGCTCCTGGCTCCTATGGCCTTTGGCCACCGGCCGGCACCGGAGCGACCGGAAGCCTTCCAGGCGGAGGCTCGGCTCTTCGCCTTAGACAACCGCCAAGGGACCAGCCGGGTGGTGGCGGTGGACCTGCCTGCGGGGGAGATGGTGGCGGAGATTGCCTTGCCTCCCAGGGGGATGAGCCTGGTGGCCACCCCTTCGGGCCGGTACCTCCTGGTCGCCCGAGGCCGGGACACGGATCGGCAGTGGCTCACGGTGATCTGGACCGGGAAGGAGGAGGGGCGCTGGAGCCGGCCTGTGGTGGCCAGGAGCCTTCTCCTGGGCCGAGGGTGGAACGTCGGCCACGGGGCGGAGGCCTACACCCTAGGGGATAGGCTCCTGGCCTTCGCCGAGCGGGACGCGGTGGCGTTCCACTTCCCCGAGGAGAGCCTGGCTCCCGAGGCCGCCTTCCAAGCGGAGGGGATCCGGCTTCCCAACCCCGACCACTACCACGTGGTGGAGGCCCCCGAGGGCGTCTACCTCACCCTCCTGGCCCGGGGGCAGGTGATGCTCATGGACCGGGGCCTGAGGGAGGCCAAGGCCAGCTTCCCCTGCCCCGTCCAGCATGGGGAGACCTTCCACGAGGCGACGGGGCGGAGCTTTTTCGCCTGCGCCCGGGACGTGCTGGCGGTGGAGGGAGGGAGGGAGCTCAAGCGGCTTCCCTACCCGGTAGGGGAGCGGATCGGGGCCTTTCTGAAAGGGGAAGGGGCCTTCTTCGGCTACTCCGACGGCGTACAGCACCTCCAGCGCCTGGACCCCGTGGCCCTTACCCTTACCCCCATTCCCTTGGGCGGGGTTTTCATCCGGGGGAAGAGCGACGGGAAGCGGCTTTACGTCCTCCTCACCGACGGCCGCCTCCAGGTGCGGGAGGCGAGGGAGGGGAGGCTTTTAAGGGAGGTTCGGGTTTCCCGGCCTTTCCCGGAGATGGACGAGGACACCGGCGGGGCTATCTACCCTGACCTCGCCCCCTGGCCGGAGCGGGGCCTGGTCTACGCCAGCCTGCCCCACCTGGGGCTGGTGGCCGAGGTGGACGTGGAAAGGGGACGGGTGGTGCGCTACCTCAGGGTGGGGGGTAGCCCCACGCGGCTGGTGCTGGTGCGGCCATGAACCCCATGCCCGTGGTGATGTACCTCATGGGCCTCGAGGCGGCCCAAGGTCTCCTGGAACCCCTGGGGTTCCGCAAGGCCCCCCACCCCCAGGGGGTGGGCTCCAGCCTCTACCTGGGGGAGGAGGCGGTCTTGCACTCCACGGGCCTTTGGTACCGGGGGGTGCTCTACCACCGGCCCAAGGAGCGCTTCTACCGCACCCCCCTGCCCCCCTACCCCCCGGAGGTCCATCCCGAGGCCGAACCCCTGCCCTTTCCCGAGGGCCTGGCCCACCTCCGGCCCTTCCTCCTGGCCTACGAGGCGGAGGTAAGGCGGCTGCGGGGGGAGGGGCGGGAGCGCTCCACCAGGGGGCTTCCCCCAGGGGCTAGGCGGCACCTTAGGGACTGGCGGGCTTTCTTAGGAGGTGAGGATGCGTTGGATTAGCCTGGTCTTCTTGGGCCTCTCCTGGGCGGCAGCCCAGGTGCAGGTGGCGGCCACCACCACCGTCCTGGCGGACCTGGTGCGGGAGGTGGGGGGAGGGAGGGTGCGGGTGGAGAGCGTGGTCCCCCTGGGGGCGGACCCCCACGCCTTTGACCTCCGCCCCTCCACCGCCCTCCAGGTTTCCCGGGCCCGGCTCCTCTTCGCCAACGGGCTGGGCTTGGAGCCCTACCTGCCCCGCCTCCGGGCCCTTCTGCCCCAAGGGGCCAGGGTGGTGGAGCTCGCCCCCCGGATGCCCGAGCCCATCTGCGGCCTCCTGGGCCTGAGGGAGCGGGGGGTCCACCTCCACGGGGACTGCGACCCCCACATGTGGCTGGACCCCCGCTACGGGGTGGGCTACGCGGAGGCCATCGCCGAGGAGCTGGCCCGGCTGGACCCCGGGGGGCGGGAGGTCTTCCGAAGGAACCTGGACCGCTTGCGGCAAAGGGTTCTGGAGGAGGACCGGCGCCTCGAGGCCTGCCTGGCCGGCAGGCAGCCCCGGGTGGTGGTCCAGCACCTCTCCCTCCTGTACCTGGCCCGGCGCTACGGGCTGGAGGTGGTGGGGGCCCTTAGGGACCACCACGGGGCCGACCTGGGGGTGCGGGGCCGGGTGGCCCTCCTCAGGGAGGCGGAGCTTGGGGGGGTGGACCTGGTGGTGGCCGAGCCCCAGCTGGACCCGGCCCCCATGCGCCGCCTGGCGGAGGAGTTGGGGGCCAGGCTGATCGTCCTCTACACCGACGCCCTGGACCGGCGGGTGCCCACCTACTTGGACCTCCTCCGCTGGAACCGGGAGCGGCTTTGCGAGGCTCTAGCGAACTAGCCCAGATCGGGACCGGCAAGGTCCCGTGGGAAAGGAGGAAACGATGCGGAAAACCCTTTGGCTAGGTACCTTGGCGCTTGCGGTTTTGGGATGGGCTCTGGCCCACGGCCACGGGGCCCACGGGCATGACCACGGCCACCACCATGGCCACGGCCACCACGGGGAGCGGCTTTTCCACCGCCTGGCCGTGGCCGATGCCCGGGAGGCTTTGGTGCGGGTCCTGGATGAGGACGGTAAGGAGCTGGGCCGCTTCACCGTGCCCTCCCCAGCCCGCCTCTACCCCCTCCCCGGGGGGCAGTACGTCCTGGCGGTCCACCGGGAGGCCAATGCGGTGAGCTTCCTCTGGGGCGGCCTCCGGCTGGAGGACCACGGGGACCACCAGGACGTCATCCGGGAGGTTCCCTACGTGGCCGCCACCCTGCGCACCGGACCCCGGCCCACCCATACCTTCGCCGATGGGCACCGCCTGGCGGTCTTCCACGACGGGGATGGGACCGTGGCCCTCTTCGACCTGAGGCGCCTCGGCCTGGACTTCACCCCCCGCCTCATCGCCACCGGGGGCGCGGACCACGGGGCTCCTGCCCTCCTGGGGGAGGCCCTCCTGGTGGGTAGCCTGGAGCGGGGCCAGGTGGAGGTCTACACCCTGGGGGGCACCCGGGTGACGGCCTTGCCTCAGGCCTGCCCCCGCCTGCACGGGGAGGCGGTCCTGGGCGGAGTGGCGGCCTTCGGTTGCGCCGACGGGGTGCTCCTGGTGGAGCGCCGGGGCCAGGGCTTCGCCGGGCGGAAGCTGGCCAACCCCCCCGGCACCCCCCAGGGGGTGCGGGTGGGCACCCTGAGGGCCCACCCCCGCTACCCCTTCTTCGTGGGGAACTTCGGCCAGGGCCTGGCCTTCATCGACCCCCAGGCGGGCCGCCTCGAGGTGCTCTCCCTGCCGGCGCGCCCCGTGGCCTTTGGCTTTGACCCCGAGGGGGAGGCCCTTTACGTCCTCACCGAGGACGGCCGCTTCCACAAGCTGGATCCCGTTGGCAGGCGGGTGGTGGGGAGCCTCGAGGCCGTCTCCCCCCGGGCCCAAGGGGCCCCTGCCCCGGGGATGGCCCTGGGCCACGGGGTGGCCTACCTCACCGACCCCGCGCGGGGCCAGGTGGTGCGGGTGGACCTGGAGGGGTGGCAGGTGGCGGCCCAGGTGGAGGTGGGCGGGGCGCCCTCCGCCATTGCCCTCTTTGAGGTGGAGGGGGTGGAGCACTAAGGGCCCCGTCCAGCCCGTACGCACAAGGGCGGCCGTAGGCCGCCCTTTTCTTGTCCGGGTTGCTCTTGATGTAAGAATGTCCCTCTCTCCATGCGCCCAGTTTGGGGAAGCTTTGTCTTCCACTCCGCCTTCCTTCCCCTTCAATCTCCTGGGCACGGCGCTGATGCTGGGGGTGGCGCTCCAAAGTACCTTCCGCTTCTGGCGGGAAAACCCCTCCAGGGCAAGGGGTACTCCGGTGATCGCCCTTTCCGCCCTGGTGCTGGCGGGGACGAGCAGCCTCAACCGCCTGGGGGTGGTAGGGGTGGAGGAGCCAAGTACCCCGTCGTGGCTTGCGCCACGACGGGGGCCCCAAAGAGGCCATGGGCACGCCGCCTTAGCTTTGGCCGATGGGCCAACCTTTACGTGCGGGTACTTAGGCAGGGCCCTGGGGGTGAGCCTCCTCTACCTCGGGGTGGTCCTGGTGGACCGGGGTAAGCGGCTCTCTGAAGTTCAGGAGTAGGCCCCAAAAGACCCCTGGCGCCTGTGGGCGCCAGGGGACCCTTTTGGCCCTAAAGCAGGGCCCGGGCGAAGGCTTCCGCCACCTTGCGCACCAGCTCGGGGTAGGCCGTGGCCTCCTCGCCCAGCACGTCCACGATCACGGCCTCGAGGCCCAGGCTCGCCGCCATGGGCATTGCCTGGCTCTGGATGGGTGGGGCACGAGGAGGGGTTGACCCCGCCTTAGCGGATCACCCCCTGGGCCGTCCTTTCCCAGGGCCAGGAGGGGGTGGGCAAGGAGGGCTCCACCTGCAAGGGGGTACCCTGGCCTGGATTGCCGATGCCTACTGGGCTTGCAGGGCAGGCTTAGGCTTCTTGACCTAATAGTGAAAATACATTATCATTTTGTCTGATATGCGCGTGGCTTACCTGTTGACAACCCCCCGGGCGGCCAGCTACAGGCTGGGCAGGATGATCCTGCCCCAGCTGGAGGTTGGGGTCCACGGCGTAGAGGTGGTGGCGATCTTCTTCTTTGACGATAACGTCATGGTCCTGCAAAGGGGCAATCCCATCGGCGAAAGGCTTTCCCGCCTCGCTCGGGAGAAGGGGATCCTCCTCATGATGTGCGATGACTGTGCCCTGGAGCGGGGGCTGGCCGTGGGGGAGCCCAGGTGGTGCACGCCGGAAGGGGAAGGGCGCCGGAAGCCAGGGGAGTGCCGGGTGGCCCCCCATGTGGTGGAAGGGGTGGAGGTGGGTTGCTTCCCCGACCTCTACCGGGCCCTGGCGGGAAGGGTGGACCAGGTGATCACCCTTTAGGAGGCCGTCTTGCAACGCCCCGAGGTCCTGATCGTGGGAGGCGGCCCGGCAGGGATCGGGGTGGCGGTGGCCCTCCTCCAGGTGGGGGTCAGGCCCTTGGTGCTGGAGGCCCGGCGGGTGGGAGCCTCCTTCCTGCGCTGGCCCCGGGAGACCCGGCTCCTCACCCCCTCCTTCACCGCCAACGGCTTCGGCCTGGCCGACCTGAACGCCATCGCCCCCCGCACCAGCCCCGCCTACACCCTGGGGGAGGAACACCCCACGGGGCGGGCCTACGCCCGCTACCTCCAGGCGGTGGCCGCACATTTTGCCGTACCTGTCCTTAGGGAACGGGCCAAGCGGGTGGTCTACCGGGAGGGGTTTTTCCGCGTGGGCACGGGCCGGGGCACCCTCGAGGCCCCCTTCCTGGTCTGGGCCGTGGGGGAGTTCTTCTTCCCCCGCTACCCCTTCCCCGGGGCCTTCCTGGCCCTGCCCTACGCCCGGGTGGGCAGCTTCGCCCGCCTGGCCCGGGAGGCCCCCGAGCGGGTGGTGATCGGGGGGTACGAGTCCGGGGTGGACGCCGCCCTCCACCTGGCGGAGCGGGGGGTGAGGGTCCTGGTCCTGGACCCCGAGGCTCCCTGGGAGAGGCGCACGGGGGAGCCCTCCCGGGACCTCTCCCCCCACACCCTAGACCGCCTGCGGCGGGCCCCCCGGGGCCGGATCCGCTTCCGGAGGACCAAGGTCCTGGCCCTCCAGCTGAAGGGGGAGGGCTACGTCCTCCTCACGGAGGGGGGAGAGGTCCGGACCCCCCACCGCCCCCTCCTGGCCACGGGGTTCGGGGACGGCCTCGAGCCCCTGGGGGGCCTCCTGGCCCGGGGGCCTGAGGGCCATCCCCTCCTTACCCTCGAGGACGAGTCCACCCTGGCCCCTGGCCTCTTCCTGGCCGGGCCTAAGGTGCGCCACGGGGGGAGCCCTTTCTGCTTCATCTACAAGTTCCGCGCTCGCTTCCCCATCGTGGCCCGGGCCATCGCCCGGAGGCTTGGGCGGGACGAGGGGCCTTTAGAGGTCTACCGGGAGGAGGGCATGTGGCTGGAGGACCCCGCCTGCTGCGAGGTGCGGTGTGCTTGCTAGGGGCCGGACCGCTTCCCCCCTCCTGGCCCTCCACCTCTCCGGGGTGCTGAGCCCCTGCCGGGTCTGGGCCTTGGGGCGGGCCGAGGGGATGGGCTTTCTGCGCGGGCTTCTCCTCAGGCAGTTCCTCTTCGCTTGGGCCATGGCCCTGCCCCTGGTGGCCTTGGCCCACCTCTGGGGGTGAGGATGGCAAGACCCATACCGGTTACCGTTCTGGTGGGCTTTTTGGGCGCGGGCAAGACCACCCTCATCAACCACCTCCTGCGCACTGGCCTTGCGGGCAAGCGGGTGGCGGTGGTGGTGAACGACCTGGCGGAGGTGAACGTGGACGCCAGGCTGGTGGTGGGGCGCACGGAGCGGTTGGTGGAGCTCGCCAACGGCTGCATCTGCTGCACCCTGCGGGAGGATCTCCTCAGCGAGCTGGAGCGCTTGGCCGAGGAGCCCTTGGACTACATCCTGGTGGAGTCCACGGGCATCGGGGAGCCCCTTCCCATCGCCCAGACCTTCTATATGGGAAGCTTGCCCGAGAAGGTGCGGCTGGACGCCATCGTGAGCGTGGTGGACGCTGCCCGCTTCTTTAAGCTTTGGGAGGAGGTGGGGGAGGTGGAGGACGCGGAGGGCAACCCGGTGGAGGAACCCCTGGCCCCCCTTCTGGCGGAGCAGGTGGAGTTCGCCAACATCCTGGTGCTCAACAAGGTGGATCTGGTGGGGGAGGAGGAGCTTGCCCGGCTGGAGGGCTTCCTGCGGGCCCTCAACCCTGGGGCCAGGATCCTCCGGGCGGTGCGGGGGGCGGTGGACCCGGGCCAGATCCTGGGCACCGGGCTCTACGACTACGAGGAAGGGGTGCGCCACCCCGACTGGGAGCGGGAGTGGCAGGCCCCCACCAAGGAAACCGAGGAGTACGGCTTCCAGAGCTTTGTCTACCGGCAGGGGCGCCCCTTCCGCTTCGCCAAGTTCTGGAGCTTCCTGGAGTCCTTCCCGGCCTATGTGCTCCGCGCCAAGGGGTTCGTGCGCTTCGCCGACCATCCCCCGGCCCTCCTCTCCCAAGCGGGGGAGAGCGTGGTCCTCGAGGCCTTGGAGGAGGCCCCGGCGAAGGAGGCCCCCCTCTACCTGGACCTGGGCGGGGAGGAGGAGGGCACCGAGATCGTCTTCATCGGCCAGGGCATCCTGCGGCGCCGGGCCGAGATCGAAAGCGCCTTGGCCCTCTGCCTGGAGTAGCCGTGGACGGGCGGGTTCCCATCACCCTCATCACCGGCTTCCTGGGGGCGGGTAAGACCACCTTGGTGAACCGCCTCCTAAGGCAGCAGGAGGGGCTTTTCGTCCTGGTGAACGAGTTCGGGGAGGTCCCCCTGGACCAGCGCCTGGTGGAGGGGCGGGCAGAGGCCCTGGCGGAGGGGTGCCTCTGTTGCGGGCTGGAGGGGGAGCTTTTGGCGGCCCTGGCCGCCCTCCACCGCCGGGGGGGCTTCCGCCACCTCCTCCTGGAAACCTCGGGCCTGGCCCACCCGGCCCCCATCCTCAGGGTCCTCCTCTCCCCTGGGGTGCGGGAGGCCTACCGCCTGGCGGGGGTGGTGGCCCTGGTGGACCCCCTGCACCTGGACCTGTACCTGGCCTTCCCCGAGGCCAAGGCCCAGATCCGCTACGCCGACCTCCTCCTCCTCACCAAAGCCGACCGGGCGGAGCCCGAGGCCCTGGAGAGGGCGGAGGAGGCGGTGCGGGCCCTGAACCCCCTGGCTCCCCTCCGGCGGCTGGCCAAGGGGGAAGGGGTGGACCCCGAGGAGGTCCTCTTCCCGCGGCGGGAGGGTGGGTTTCGCCTCCTGGACTTCCCTCCGGAACACGCCCACCGGGAGGGCCTGGTGGCGGTGGGCTTGGAGGGGGAAGGGGCCCTGCCCTACGAGGCCTTCCGGGAGTTCATGGAGGACCTGGTCCTGGGCCGGGGTCCCTTCCGGGAGGGGCGGCTGGTGCGGGCCAAGGGGGAGGTGAACCTGGAGGGCTCCCGCCACCCCCTGCGCTTCCACGGCGTCTACGGCCTCTTCGACTTTGAAAAGGGACCTCCCTGGCCCGAAGGCCCCCGGGTGAACCGCCTGGTCTTCATCGGGGAGAACCTCCGGAAGGAAGCCATCCGGGAGCGGTTCTTTCGCATCCTCCGGCCATGAGGACCAAGGTGGGAGTGGTCACCGTCTCCGACCGGGCGAGCCAGGGGGTCTACCCCGACCGCTCCGGGCCCGAGGCCATGGCCTTCGTGGGGGAGCGCTGGCCCGAGGCTGAGATCCTCTACCGCCTGGTCCCCGACGAGAAGGAGGCCATCCAGGAGGCGGTCCTGGCCCTTCTGGGGGAGGGGTGCCGCCTCCTCCTCCTCACCGGAGGCACCGGCCCCGCCCCCCGGGACCGGACCCCGGAGGCGGTTCTGCCCCTTTTGGACAAGGTCTTCCCCGGCTTTGGCGAGGCCATGCGCCTGGCCTCCCTGCGGGAAACCCCCACGGCCATCCTCTCCCGGTCCCTGGCGGGAAGCCGGGGGGAGGCTTTGGTCCTCCTCCTCCCCGGAAACCCCCGGGCGGTCCGTACCTGCCTCGAGGCGGTGTGGGAGGCGGTGCCCACGGCCTTGCGGCTCCTTGGGGGATAAGGCCTTCCAGGCGCCCCGGCCCCTCAGGCCAGGGGAAGGGCGCCTTGGGCAGCCTCCCCCCTTAGGAGCCGGGCCAGGATCTCCACCCCCTCCACCACCCGGTGGGTGAGGGCCTGGAAGGGCCCGGCGTCCAGGAGGTAGGCCCGGCGCCCCCGCAGGTAGGCCCCCAGCCACCCGCCCCGGGCCAGGTGCGCCGCCACCGCCTCCCGGGCTTCCTCCAGGCCGTAGCCGCAGAAGGCCAGGAAGACCACCTCCGCCTCCGGAAGCCCCTCTGGGGTCGTCCGCAGGCTGGCCTCCCCGGGCCCTGGCCCCAGGTACCTGCCCCCTGCCCGCTCCACCATCTCCGGCACCCAGTGCCCCCCCAGGAAAGGGGGGTCCAGCCACTCCAGGAAGGCCACCTTGGGGGGCCTCGGGGGTGGGGAAGGGAGGCCCTCGAGGCGGGCCCGAAGGGTTCGGGCCAGGGTCTCCGCCGCCCCTTCCCGGCCCGTGGCCTCGCCCAGGGCCTTCAGGTCTGTGAAGAGGTCCAGGAGGCGGGTGCCCCGTAGCTCCAACACCTTGGGGACCCGGGGGAGGAAGCCCAGGGCCTCCCCCACCTCCCGCGGGGTGGCGGCGCAGACCTCGCACACCCCCTGGGCCACCAGGAGGTCGGGGTCCAGGGCCCTTAGGACCTCTCCCCGCACCCGGTAGAGGGAAAGCCCCTGGGCGTAGGCCTCCCGTACCCTGCGGTCGATCTCCTCCTGGGAAAGCCCCTTGGGGATCAGGCTCTCCGTGAGGACGGGAACCCCTGAAGGGTTGGGGCAGGCGTGGCTCACCCCCACGGGCTCCACCCCCAGGGCCCGCAGGAGGAGGGTGCCGGAGGGGACCAGGCTCGCCACCCGCATGGGTTCATTATGCCCCTCCTGGCCGCGGGGGGGGGGTTGACAACGGGGCGCTATGGGTAGTAGCCTCCACCCCAGGACGCCCAAGACTTAGGGTG
>NZ_SIJL01000029.1 GCF_004307015.1 Thermus thermamylovorans | reverse complement strand
CGCCGCCACCGAGATCACGTAGACCGGACGGTCCTTATCCATGGCCCTTAGCCCCTCCCGCTAAAGCCACCTACCTCCACCATTATACGGACCCTGTAAACCCCAGGCGCAAAGAAGCTTTCCAAGCCGCCTCCACCACCCGGGGGGCCAGGCGCCGGGCCTCCTCGGGGGAAAGGCGGCTGGCGGGGGCGGAGAGGGAGATGGCCCCCACCGCCTTCCCCCCTGGGCCGAAGAGGGGCGCAGCCACGCAGCGCACCCCCAGTTCCCGCTCCTCGTTGTCCAGGGCGTAGCCCCGCTCCCGCACCCCAGCGAGCTCCCGTTCCAGGGCCTCGCGGGAGGTGAGGGTGTAGGGGGTATAGGGGGTGAGGGCAAGCCCCTCCGGCACCCCCCCAAAGGCCAGGAGGACCTTCCCCACCCCGGTGGCGTGCAGAGGGGCGCGGGAGCCGGGCGCGGTGAAGAGGCGGACGAGCCGCTTTCCCTCCACCTGGTCCAGGTAGAGGGCCTCGAGGCCCGCCATCACCGCCAGGTTCACGCTCTCCCCCGTCTCCTGGGCCAGGGCCTCCATCTCGGGCCGGACCGCTTCCAGCAGGCTCTTCCTGGGGTAGGCCTGGCCCACGGCGAAGGCCCGGGGACCTACCCGGTACACCCCCCCCGCCTCCTCCACAAACCCCCGGCGGGCCAGGGCCTGGAGGAGGCGGTAGAGGGTGCTCTTGGAAAGCCCCGTGCGCCAGGCCAGGGGGGCAAGCCCCGCCTCCCCCGCCTCCGCCAGGGCCTCCAGCACCCCAAGCCCCCGCTCCAGGGTCCTGACCCCCCCTGCCCCCTTGGTCCGCGGCCGCGCCATGGCCCCAGGATAGGCGGGAGGGCGGGATTTTTCAATAAGTAAAAAGGTTTTCTAAGCTTGACAAATCCCTCGGCCCCGGGTAGGCTCAGGCCACCATGAAAGGCGTGGCGATCACCAAAGACCACCCCCTCCTCGGCGAGGTGCTCACGGAGGAAGCCCTGCGGTTCGTGGTGGCCCTGCAAAGGGAGTTTGGCCCCGTGCGCAAGGCCCTTCTGGAGCGGAGGAAGGCCCTGTGGGAAAGGTACAAGGCGGGGGAGAAGCCGGACTTCCTGGCGGAAACCGCCTTCGTGCGGGGCGGGGACTGGCAGGTGGCGGAAACCCCCCCCGACCTTTTGGACCGCCGGGTGGAGATCACCGGCCCCGCCGACCGCAAGATGATCATCAACGCCCTGAACTCCGGGGCCAGGGTCTTCATGGCGGACTTCGAGGACGCCCTCTCCCCCACCTGGGAGAACGTCATCGGGGGGCAGAAGAACCTCTACGACGCCGTCCGCCGCCAGATCGACTTCGTAAGCCCCGAGGGGAAGGAGTACAAGCTGAAGGAAAAGGTGGCCACCCTGGTGGTGCGGCCCCGGGGCTGGCACCTGGTGGAGAAGCACCTCCTGGTGGACGGGGAGCCCATCTCCGCAAGCCTCTTCGACTTCGGCCTCTACTTCTTCCACAACGCCCACGAGCTCCTGAGGCGGGGGAGCGGGCCCTACTTCTACCTGCCCAAGCTGGAAAGCCACCTGGAGGCCCGGCTTTGGAACCAGGTCTTCCACTTCGCCCAGGACTACCTGGGCCTCCCCCGGGGGACCATCCGGGCCACGGTCCTCATCGAGACCATCCTGGCGGCCTTTGAGATGGAGGAGATCCTCTACGAGCTCCGCGAGCACGCCGCCGGGCTCAACGCCGGCCGCTGGGACTACATCTTCAGCTGCATCAAGAAGTTCGCCACCACCGCCCCCATCTTCCCCGACCGGGCCCAGGTGACCATGACCGTGCCCTTCATGAAGGCCTACACCGAGCTTCTGGTCCGGTCCTGCCATATTCATGGGGCCCACGCCATCGGCGGCATGGCCGCCTTCATCCCCAGCCGCAAGGACCCCGAGGTGAACGAAAGGGCCCTGGAGCAGGTGCGGGCGGACAAGGAGCGGGAGGCGGGGCAGGGCTTTGACGGCACCTGGGTGGCCCACCCCGACCTGGTGCCCGTGGCCATGGAGGTCTTCGACCGCCACCTGGGGGATAGGCCCCACCAGAAGCAGGTGAAGCGGGAGGACGTGCGGGTGAGGGCGGAAGACCTCCTGGATTTCCAGGTCCCGGGGGGCAAGGTGACGGAGGCGGGCCTCAGGAACAACATCTCCGTGGCCCTCCAGTACCTGAACCAGTGGCTTCTTGGCAACGGGGCCGCCGCCATCTTCAACCTCATGGAGGACGCCGCCACCGCGGAGATCAGCCGGGCCCAGCTCTGGCAGTGGGTGCACCGGGGGGCCACCCTGGAGGACGGGCGCACGGTGACCCCGGAGCTCTACCAAAAGGTGAAGGAAGAGGAGCTCGCCAAGCTGGGGGGGCGGGAGGCGGGCCGCTACCGGGAGGCGGAGGCGATCCTGGACCGGCTGGTCCTCTCCGAGGAGTTCATCGAGTTCCTCACCCTGGTGGCCTACGACTACCTCGACTAGCCCGGCATGCCAAGGGGCGGGCAGGGGCCCGCCCCTTGGCGTAAAGTGGGAGGCAAGGAGGCCGAGATGGGCTTTTTGGAGGAGCTCAAGGCCCTTTTCCCCCCGGGAAGGGTCCTCACCCGGGAGGCGGCGCTTGCCCCTTACGAGTCCGACGCCCTCACCGCCTACCGCAGGCGCCCCCTGGCGGTGGTGCTCCCCGAGCGGAAGAAGGAGGTGGTGGAGGCGGTCAGGCTCTGCCACCGCCACGGCGTCCCCTTCGTGGCCCGGGGAAGCGGCACGAGCCTAAGCGGGGGCTCCCTCCCCGTGGAGGGGGGGATCGTCCTGGCCCTAAACCGCATGAACCGCATCCTGCGCCTGGACCCCAGGGCCAAGATCGCCGTGGTGGAGCCCGGGGTGGTGAACCTGGAGGTTTCCCGGCAGGCGGCCCCTTACGGGCTCTACTACGCCCCCGATCCCTCCAGCCAGCCCATCTCCACCCTGGGCGGGAACGTGGCCTTCAACTCCGGGGGGGCCCACTGCCTGAAGTACGGGATGACGGCAGGCCACGTCCTGGGCCTCGAGGTGGTCACCCCCACGGGGGAGGTGGTGCGCCTGGGCGGGGAAAGCCTGGAGGGGGTGGGCCCCGACCTCGCGGGCTTCTTCGTGGGTACCGAGGGGCTTTTGGGAGTGGCCCTGGAGATCACCCTAAGGCTTCTCCCCAGGCCCGAGGCCTACCACACCCTGCTGGCCGCCTACGGGAGCCTCGAGGCCGCCGGCAACGCCGTGAGCCAGGTGATCCGCAGCGGGCTTCTCCCCGGGGCCATGGAGATCATGGACCGCCTGGCCATCGAGGCCGCCGAGGCCGCGGTGGGGGCCGGCTACCCCCAGGCCGAGGTCCTCCTCATCGTGGAGCTGGAAGGCCCCAAGGAGGAGGTGGAGGAGGAAGCCAAACTCCTGGCCCAGGTGATTGAGGAAAGCGGGGCCCTGGAGGTGCGCATCGCCCAAAGCGAGGCCGAGCGCCAGGCCATCTGGAAGGGGCGCAAGGCCGCCTTCAGCGCCGTGGGAAGGCTTTCCCCCGATTACATCGTCCAGGATGGGGTGGTGCCCCGAAGCCGCCTGGGGGAGGCCCTGAAGGAGATCGGGAGGCTTTCCCAGGAATACGGCCTTAGGGTGGCCAACGTCTTCCACGCCGGGGACGGGAACCTCCACCCCCTGGTCCTCTACGACGGCAAAAAACCTGGGGAGCTGGAGCGGGCCGAGGAGCTGGCGGGGGAAATCCTCAGGCTCTGCGTGCGCTTAGGGGGCTCCCTCACCGGGGAGCACGGCATCGGGGTGGAGAAGAAGGCCTACATGCCGGAGATGTTCGCCCCGGAAGACCTCCTGGCCATGGAACGGGTCAAGGAGGCCCTGGACCCCAGGGGCCTCGCCAACCGGGGTAAGGTCCTGCCGGAGGGGGTGGTGGACCCCCGCCTCGAGGGGGCCCATGGCTGAGGTGCGCCCCACCAGCCCATTGGAGGTGCAGGAGGCGGTGCGCCTCCACCCCCGCCTGCGCCCCAAGGGCGCGGGGACCAAGCCCGCCCTCTCCGCCCCCCGGGAGGGGGAGGTGGTCCTGGACCTCTCGGGCCTCCGGGGCCTCCTCCAGTACGAGCCCGAGGAGTTCGTCTTCACCGCCTACGCGGGCACCCCGGTCAAGGAGGTGGAAGAGGCCCTGAGGGCCCACGGCCAGTACCTCCCCTTCCACCCGCCCCTGGCGGGCCGGGGGGCCACCTTAGGGGGCACGGTGGCCGCGGGGCTTTCCGGTCCCATGCGGGAGCGGTTTGGGGGCCTGAGGGACTTCCTCCTGGGGGTGCGCTTCGTGGATGGGGAAGGAAGGCTGGTGCGGGGCGGGGGCCAGGTGGTGAAAAACGCCGCCGGCTTCCCCTTCCACCGCCTCATGGTGGGCTCCCTGGGAGCCTTCGGGATCATGGTGGAGCTTTCCTTCAAGGTCTTCCCCTACCCCCGGGCCACCCGGACCCTGCGGGTGGCCTTGGGGAACCTGGCCGGGGCCCTGGCCGCCCTGGAACGCCTCCGGGGCCTGCCCCTGGACCTGTTGGCCCTGGACCTCATCCCCCCTGCCACCCTGGAGATCCGCCTGGGGGGGTTTCCGGAAAGCCTGGAAGGGCGCCTAAAGCGCCTCCGGGAACTCCTGGGACGGGAAGGGGAGGCCCTCCTGGAGGACGAGGCCCACTGGGAAGGGGTGCGGGACCTCTCCTTCCTGGAGGGAAGCCCTATCTGGGTCAAGGTGCCGAGCACCCCAGCCCGCATCCCCGCCCTGGAAGGCCTCCCCCTGGGGCCCCGGCGTTACCTGAGCGGGGGGGAGCTCCTCTACGCCGGGGTGGACCCCGAGGGCCTGCGGGCCCTGCGGGGAGCGGGCCTGCCCCACCTGGTCCTCAAGGGGGCCGAGGAGGCGCTCTTCCCCCCTCCGCCTCCGGCCTTTTTCGGGAAGGTGAAGGCGGCCCTGGACCCCAGGGGCCGCCTCCCCTTAGGGTGAGGCCATGCAGCACCGTATCCCCGTGGAAAAGCTGGGCAAGGAAGGGGAGGTGATGGCCCACGCCATCGAAACCTGCGTCCACTGCGGCTTCTGCCTCCCCACCTGCCCCACCTACTTGGTCCTGCAGGAGGAGATGGACTCCCCCCGGGGGCGCATCTTCCTCATGAAGGAGGTGCTGGAGGAAAACCTCCCCCTGGAGGAGGCCCTCCCCTACCTGGACCGCTGCCTGGCCTGCCAGGCCTGCGTCACCGCCTGCCCGAGCGGCGTCCCCTACGGGGAGCTCATCGCCGCCTTCCGCCTGCACACCGAAGGGAAGCGCCACCGCTACCCCCTGGAACAGGTCTACCGCCAGTCCCTCCTCCGTGTCCTCCCCTACCCTGAGCGCTTCCGGCCCCTGGCCGAGCTGGGAAGCCGGCTAAAACCCCTCCTCAAGCCCCTACCCCTGCCCAAGGCCCTTAAGGCTCCCACCGCCCTGCTCCCGGACCGCCTACCGGGCAGGGAATCCTACCAGAAGGTCTACCCCGCCAAGGGCCAAAGGCGGGCCAGGGTGGGGATCCTCCTGGGGTGCGCCCAGCAGGTCCTCCGCCCCACCATCAACCGGGCCACCCTCCGCGTGCTCCAGGAAAACGGGGTGGAGGTGGTGGCCGCCAAGGAACAGGTCTGCTGCGGGGCCCTGAACCTGCACGCGGGGGACAGGGAGGGGGCGAAGCGCCTCGCCCGGCAGAACCTCAAGGCCTTCCGGGACGTGGACTTCGTGGTCACCAACGCCGCCGGTTGCGGCTCGGGGATGAAGGAATACCCTCTTCTCTTCCTGGGGGAACCCGAGGAGGAGGAGGCCAGGGCCCTGGCCGCCAGGGTGAAGGACCTCACGGTGATCCTGGACGAGCTGGGCTTCCTGCCGCCCCCACCCCCCAAGCGCGCCTTGCGGGTAGCCTACCACGACGCCTGCCACCTGGCCCACGCCCAGGGGGTGCGGGAGGCCCCCAGGCGCTTCCTGAAGGCGGCGGGGGTGGAGGTGCTGGAGCCCAGGGAGTGGGAGATCTGCTGCGGTAGCGCCGGCACCTACAACCTCTTCCAGCCCGAGATCGCCGAGGTTTTGGGCCGGAGAAAGGCGGAAAACCTTCAGGCCACCCAGCCCGACTTGGTGGTCACGGGCAACATCGGCTGCCTCACCCAGATCCAAGCCTACCTGGACCGGAATATCCCCGTGCTGCACACCGCGGAGCTCCTGGAGTTGCTCTACGAAGGAAGGGACGCCGTGGTTTGACGTAATGAAAAGTATGCATCTATGCTGAAACCATGCCCCTCACCATCCGCAACCGGGAAGTGGAGCGTCTGGCCAGCGAGGTGGCCCGCCTGACGGGGGAAACCAAGACCGAGGCGGTGCGCAAGGCCTTGGAGCTCCGCCTGGCCGAGCTGACCCGTAAGCGGCGCCCCGATCGGGTGCTTCGCTTTCTGGAGGAGGAGGTGTGGCCTCGAATCCCTCCTGAGCTTTTGGGAAAGGGGGTCAGCAAGGAGGAGATGGACGAGCTCTGGGAGGGCTAGATGGTGGTGGATTTCTCCGTCCTCCGGGCCACCCTCTTCCAAGAGGAGGGGCACGAGGCCTTGCTCCAGGCCATCCAGGGGGCTCCCAGAGCCGCCCTGGGCGCGCCCACCTTGGTGGAAACCGCGGTGGTCTTTGGCCGCCGGGTAGGCTTTGAGCAGACCCATCTGGTGGAGAGGCTTTTGGAGGAGCTGGGCCTCGAGGTCCTGCCCCTTACCAAGGAGCCCTACCGGGAAGCGGTGTGGGCCCACGCCCGCTACGGCAAGGGCCGCCACCCCGCCGGGCTCAACCTGGGGGACTGCCTGAGCTACGCCGTGACGCGGGTCGAGGGGGAACCCCTGCGCTACAAAGGGGAGGACTTCCGCAAAACCGACCTGGGGCAGGGATGAAGGAGCTTTTGGAGGCCGCCTTCCTCGAGGCTTTGCGGGCCGCCCACCCCTACCGCCTCACGCAAAGGGCCCTCCCTCCCTGGAAGCCGGACCTGGTCCTGGCGGTGGGCAAGGGGGCGGCCTCCATGCTGCAGGCCGCCTTGGACCGCTACGGGGAGGTGCCCTACCACCTCACCCTGCCCAAGGGCCAAGACGCCCTGGGCCTGAGGGCGGTCTTCGCCAGCCATCCCCTGCCCGATGGGGAAAGCCTAAGGGCGGCCCAGGAGATCCTGGAACTCCTCCAGGGGCTTTCCCCCAAGGCCCGGGTCCTGGCCCTGGTCTCGGGCGGGGGAAGCGCCCTTTGGTGCCTGCCCCTGGGGATCTCCCTGGAGGAAAAGCAAGCCCTCACCCAAGGCCTCCTCCAAAGCGGGGCCAGCATCGGGGAGGTGAACGCCGTGCGCAAGCACCTCTCCCGGATCAAGGGGGGAAAGCTCCTCCTGGCCACCAGGGCCCGGGTCCACGCCCTCCTCCTCTCCGACGTGCCGGGGGACGACCCCAGCGTCATCGCCTCCGGACCCTTCCACCCCGACCCCACCACCTACGCCGACGCCCTGGCCATCCTGGACCGCTACCGGCTGGGCCTCGAGGGGGCCCTGCGGGTGCTGGAGCGGGGGGCTAAGGGGGAGCTCCCGGAAACCCTCAAGCCTGGCCACCCCGCCCTAAGGCGGCTTTCCTGGCGGATGGCCGGGCGTAACCTGGACCTCCTGAAGGCCGCCCAGGGGTTTTTGCGGAAGGAGGGGCACCGGGGAGTCATCCTCTCCGACCGCTTCGGCGGCGAGGCCCGGGCCCTGGCCCGCTTCCACGCGGAACTGGCGGAAACCATCCGCGCCCACGGGGTGCCCTTCCGAAAACCCCTTTTCCTCCTCTCTGGCGGCGAGGCCCAGGTGCGGGTGGAGGGAAGGGGCCTTGGGGGAAGGAACCTGGAGTTCCTCCTGGCCCTCTACGCCCACCTGAAGGCCCCCCTCTACGCCCTGGCCGCGGACTCCGACGGGCTGGACGGGCCTTCAGGGGCGGCGGGGGCCCTCCTCACCCCCGGGGTCTGGGCCCTGGGGCTGGACCCCAGGCCCTTCCTGGCGGAGAACAACAGCCTGGACTTTTTCCAGAAGGCGGGCACCCTCCTGAAGACTGGCCCCACCGGCACCAACCTCAACGACTTCCGCCTCCTCTTTGTAGACTGAAGGGGTGGAGTACCCGGAGCTGGCCCCGGTCCTCGAGGCCATCCTCAAAGCCGTCCCGGCGCGGAAGATCATCCTCTTCGGCAGCCGGGCCCGGGGGGAGGCCCGCCCGGAAAGCGACTACGACCTTCTCGTGGTGGTGCCTCGGGAAGTGGACAAGCGCTCGGCGGCGCGATCCCTTTACCTCGCCCTAGCCAAGGTACGCAAGGGTTTTGCCGTGGACCTGGTGGTGGCCCATCCAGAGGACCTGGAAAGGTACAAGGATGCCTGGATGACCATCTATCCCCAAGCCCTAAGGGAGGGGAGAACCCTTTATGCCGCTTGAACCCACGGACCCCTGGTCCTGGCTACGCCTTGCCCAAAGCGATCTGGCCTACGCCATCCAAACACCCAAAGAGGCCCTTTTCGAGCCCTCCGCCTTCCTGGCGGAGCAGGCGGCGGAGAAAGCCCTAAAGGCTCTCCTCGTGGACAAGGGCGTTCCCTTCCCCAAAACCCATAATCTGGACTACCTCCTGGAACTTCTGGAGAGCACAGGCCTCCCTATTCCCGAGGCCATAAAGGAGGCCACCCTCCTCATGGAGTACACCCTCAGGGGCCGCTACCCCGCGGGGCTTCCCGAGCTCACCCGGGAGGAATGGGAAGAGGCCCTAGCGCTGGCCAGGCGGGTGGTGGCTTGGGTGGAAGCCCTCCTGTCCCAAGGCCATGGCTAGCCTCTACGTCCACGTCCCCTTCTGCCCCACCTTATGCCCCTACTGCAACTTCCACGTGGTGCGCCGGGCCCCAGGCTGGGTGGAAGCCTACCTGAAGCGCCTGAGGGAAGAAGCCCAAGGGCTTTACCTAAGCCATCCTGAGCCCCTGGCCACCCTCTACCTGGGCGGCGGCACCCCCAGCTTTCTGCGGGACCGGGAGCTTTTGGCCCTCTTCCAGGCCCTCCCCTGGAGGCTGGAACGGGGGGCGGAGGTGACCCTCGAGGCCAACCCTGGCACCCTGAACCGGGAAAGGCTTGCCCTTCTCAAGGACCTCGGCGTCAACCGCCTCTCCTTGGGGGTCCAAAGCTTCCAAGAGGGCGTACTCAAGTTTCTGGGCCGGGCCCATGGGCGCAAGGGAGCCCTGAAGGCGGTGGAGTTGGCCTTAGAGGGGGGCTTCCGGGTTTCCCTAGACCTCATCCTGGGCCTGCCTATGCAGGACGTGGAACAGGACCTGGCCGAGGCCGCCGCCTTGGGGGTGGGGCACGTGTCCGCCTACACCCTGCAGGTGGAACGGGGCACCCCCTTCGCCCTTATGGGCCTGAAGGAGGACCCCGAGCGGGAGGCCTGGGCCATGGAGCGGGCGGAGGAAGTCCTGGGAGAAGCCGGTCTTCTGCGCTACGAGGTCTCCAACTTCGCCAGGCCCGGGGAAGAGGCCAGGCACAACCAGGTCTACTGGCAAAACGGCTTCTGGCTGGCCCTGGGCCCTGGGGCCACGGGCCAGTACCCGGGCGGGGGTTCGGCCTACGCCTTCCGGCGCACCCACCCCCCCCTCCCCCGCTGGCTTTCCGGAGAGCCCCCCTCGGAAGAAGCTATCTCCCCCCTAGAGCACGCCAAGGAGAGCCTCATGCTGGGGCTGCGCCTGCGGGAAGGGCTGGACGTGGGCGAGGTGGAAAGGCGCGCGGGCCTTTCCCTCTGGCCCCTCCTGGAAGGCTCCGCCAGGGGCTTGGCCCAGGAAGGCTACCTGGAGGTGGCAGGCCACCGCCTGAAGCCCACCCGCAAGGCCTTCCCCTTGCTCCACGGGGTGGTGCTGAAGCTTTGGGAGGCCCTGGAACCCCTGGAAACCCAGGGTAAGCTTTGACCTGGACAAGGAGAAGCCATGGACCGGACCGCTTTGGCGCAAAAGGTGCTCAAAGCCCAGCCCTTCAGCCAGCACCTGGGGATGGAGCTCCTCTCGGCTGGGGAAGAAGAGGTGGAACTTGCCCTCCCGGTGCGCCCCGAGTTTTACCAGCACCTGGGGGTGGTGCAGGGCGGGGTGATCGCCGCCCTTTTGGACAACGCCCTCACCTTCGCCGGAGGCCTGGTCTTAGGACCTGAGGTGCTTACCGTGGAGTTCAAGCTGAACTTCCTCCGCCCTGCCAAGGGGGAAAGGCTTTTGGCCCGCGGTAAGGTGGTGCAGGCGGGCAAGCGCCTGGCCGTGGTCCAGGGCGAGGTCTACAGCGAGGAACCCGAGCCCAAGCTGGTGGCCTTGGGCCAGGGCACCATCGCCAAGGTTTAGGCGAAGGCCAAGGCCTCGCGGGCCCGGTCGGCCAGGGCGAAGAAGCGCTCCTTCGTGAGGGGGACCTTCCCCGTCACCAGGCCCTTGCCGGGCTCAAAGTGGGCGTGCAGGTGGATGTGGGCCCGGGGAAGGCGGATGCCGATGCGCTTGAGCTTTGCGTGCCGGGGGGAGACGTCCGCCAGGAGGAAGGGTTCCCCCAGGGCATCGGAGAGGGAGGCGGTCATGATGGTGGTGGGCAGGTCGTAGGGACGCTCCATGCGGTAGATGAAGTCGGGGAAGTCCGCCTCCTTTTCAAACCGCACCCCCTTCTCCTGGGCGTACTCCCGCATCCAGCCCAAAAGCTCTACCCAGGCCTGGTAGAGTTCCCGTTCGTGGGACGCCTTCATGGCCTGAGTATAAGGCAAATCCCCGGGACTTCCCCGGGGAAGCTGGTGGGCGCGAGTGGACTTGAACCACCGACCCCTACCGTGTCAAGGTAGTGCTCTGGCCACCTGAGCTACGCGCCCGCGTTCTTGGAGGCGCCGGCCGGATTCGAACCGGCGAATGGAGGTTTTGCAGACCTCTGCCTTACCCCTTGGCTACGGCGCCAAGCCCTAGACCAGGGTAGCACGCCGGGAAAATGGCTGTCAAGAAAGTGTAATTGGCCACCACATTT
>NZ_SIJL01000028.1 GCF_004307015.1 Thermus thermamylovorans | reverse complement strand
CCCACGTGCGTGGGGACTACCCCGTTAGCGTACTTGGATCGCCGCCATTCTCCGGTCCATCCCCACGTGCGTGGGGACTACGGGACGGGTACGGGAGGCACGAGCGTTCCCCCGGTCCATCCCCACGTGCGTGGGGACTACTATGACCTTGCTCGGGTTGCCGGGGTGGCCCACGGTCCATCCCCACGTGCGTGGGGACTACTCCACTGCTTGTACGGCCCCTTTTTCAAGCTCGGTCCATCCCCACGTGCGTGGGGACTACGCCAGCACCTCCTTGTGGCCGTTGCCGCCCCCCGGTCCATCCCCACGTGCGTGGGGACTACACAGTAGCCCAGATCGGCCGAAACCCTGATCTCGGTCCATCCCCACGTGCGTGGGGACTACGGCGCTATCGGTGGCGGCAACAAGTGGAAGTCCGGTCCATCCCCACGTGCGTGGGGACTACGAGATGGAGCACCGCCCTCTGCTCAATCAGGACGGTCCATCCCCACGTGCGTGGGGACTACACATGACCCAGACAGCAAAAACCCTCGCTCACCCCCCTCTAAGGGTCTGTAAAGAGAGTTATTCCGAGGTTTGGTTTTCAAAATCCCCGCGCACGGCTTTGGCTATACGCTTCAGCTTTTCCGCTTTGCGCAAAGCCTCGGCGGTGCGCACCGACACCAGCACTATACCATCAAAGTCCCGCAAGACCCGGTCCTGGTAGCCGTGCAACCTCAGGGCGAAGCCCTGCTCGTTGTTGGTGCGCCAGGCCATGGCGCAACGCCCGTCCCCGGCCTTCTCCACAACCTTTTCCCAAAGGAGCTCCCGCACCACGGCGCTCACCCGGCCCACAAAGACCCCCGTGTCCAGCTCCAAGAGCCAGCGGGTCAGCTCACCCCTCAAGCTCCTCGGCACCTTCTCCAGGACCATCACCACCATAGGCCACACCCCCTTCCACCTCGCCCTCCGGGTCCCAAAGCCCCCCGGGGCGGGTGGGGTCTTCTTCCTCCTCCTTGGCCTCTTCGGGCAGGCCGAGGCCCTGGAAGAGGTCCAGGAGATCCTCCACCATCCGCTCCAGAAGCCTGGCCTCCTGGATTTGCTCCCGAAGCCTATGGCGCACCCGCCGCTCTACCTCCAGGTCCCCCTCCGCCGCCGCCAGGAAGGCGGCGGGCACCAGGACCTCGGTCTTGTAGAGGTCGGCCACATCGTAGACGAAGGAAAGGAGCTTTCCCGTGTGGATGAAGCCCAGGGCGGGGCTAAAGCCCGCGCTGACGATGGCCGCATGGGCCAGGCCGTAGAGGTAGGCGGCCCCCGCGGAAAGCGCCCGGTTCACCGGGTCGGAGGCTGCCCAGTCCCGGCGGTCGTAGCTCCGGCCCTTCCACGGCACCCCCGTTTCCCTGCTCCAGCGGGCATAGGCGGCCCGCACCCGCACCCCCTCGAGGCCCCGCACCTGCTCCAGGCTGAAGTCCCGGGGCAGGGGCTCCTGGAAGCGCTTCTCGTAGAGTCGGTAGACCACCTCCAGGTGGAGCCCGGGGTCGGCCCATGCTCGGGCCTGGCGTTGGAGGCGAAGGGCGCTCCGGGTGTCGCCCAGACCTTGGGCGTAGAAGCGGGCGTACCCCTCCCCCACCCAGCACACCGTGCACCCGTTGCCCGCCAGGGCCCGGATGGCGGCGTGGGTGATGCGGGTGCCGGGACCCAGGAAAAGCACCCCCAAGGCGGCCACCGGCACCAGGGTGAGGCCCTCCCGGTCGTAGATGCCGATGCCCTGGGCCTCCTGCTCGATGAAGGCGTGCTCCACGTAGAGGTAGGAGAGGCCGTCCCGGAACTTGGGGAGCTCCTTCAGGTTGCGGGCTGGGGGAACGGGGGGCATGGCCTATGGACGCAGGGAGAGGAGGCCGAGGCCAAGCACCTTCCCCGGACCAATACCCCGCTCCAGGGTTTTCAGGGCCATCTCGGGGTCCACCACCTCCAGGACCCCCTCAAAGAGCACCGCTTGGACCTGGAGCAGGTGGCCGTCCTTGTGGCGTACCTCCAGAAAGGTGTCCTGGTGTATGTCCGCTAGCGGGCGCCCATCCTCCTCCACAAGGCGGAAACCTCCCTCCCGCAGCTTTCGCTCTAGCCAGAAGAACTTTTCTGCTTGGGTCTTGAGGGCCACCCGTTCCCCGGTTTCCCGCGCCCGCTTGCTGGGGTTGGCCTTCAGGCGGAAGCGGAGGACCTGCCCGGGGTGCAGGACAGGGTGGAAGGGCTTGGGGGGATAGACCCGGGCGTATCCGGCCTCCAGAACGCCCCAGTCCGGCTCGGTGAGGGTCTGCACCAGGACCACGGGGTCCTCGAGGCCCCGGGTGGGCTCGAGGCGCCATAGCAGCCGCTCCCGCCCCTCCGCCAGAGCCTGGGAAACCGCCTTGGAGAGGGTGCGGTGCATCTCGTAGGGGCTGGCCAGGTCCCTGCGGGCGGCCTTGGAGCGGAGATCAAGCACCAGCTTGCTGATCCACATGGTCTCCCTCCTTGGGCGGAGGCACCGCTTCCTTGGGCAGTACCTCCTCCCGCACGTACCGGGCCCCAAAGCGCCGCTGGGCAAAGGGGGCCACGGGCTGGTCGTAGACCAGGCGCCCCTCCTCCGCCTCCAGAACCAGGAGGAAGCCCTCTTCGGGCCTGGGATCCTTCCCTTCCTTGCCCTTCCCGAGGAAGGGGTAGGCCTTAAGGGCCTCCTCCAGGGGTTCTTCCCGCAAGCCGTCCTCCAGGTAGGGCGGGGGGCTTGGCACGTAGCCCTTCCTGCCCAGGTAGAGGACATAGCGAGGGTTCTCCAGGGCCCGGTGGGCCTCCTGCAAGAGGGAGAAGGGCCCCTCGAGGCCCACCAAAAAGGCGGCATCGGCAAGGTAGTAGCGCCAACTCTGCACATTCCCCCGCCCTTTAAGGTCGGCCCGCAGGACCTCCTGGGCCGTCTGGTAGTCCACCCGCAACACCCCCCTCCGGTCCACCCGCACCCCCATCCGCAGGGCGGCCAGGTCGGAGATGTCCTCCTCCCGGTCCCGGCCCAAGGCGGCGGCCAGGAGGCCCAGGACGCCGCTTTTGGTGGGGTAGGGCCAGGTGTCCCGGTGGTCGAAGCGGCTCCTTGTACCCCAGGACTGCATGGGGCCTTGGAGCCGCAGGAGAAGGGTGGCCATGCTAGCCCTCCAAGAGGGCCCTAAGGGCCTCCTCCACCTTTCCCCTCAACTCCGGAAGGCTTTGCGCCGGGGGAAGGCCTTCCGCCTCCCCTTCGGTGAGGTTCAGGGCACCCTTCCACTCCGGGGAGAGGGGGCCGTAAGCCCGGTCAAACTTGGCCCACTCCCGGGCCAGGGCCTCCACGGAGAGGTCGGAGAGGGCCTTGCCCTCTTTGGGCCAGATGGGCCTCTCAAAGGCGGTGGCCAGGTTGCGGGGCATCCCCACCCCGGCGCGGAAGGCCAGGAAAAGGGGCGGGTTGTGGGCGGCGAAGCTGTTCTGCTTGCCCGAGGGCAGGGTGAGGGCAAAGGCTTCCAGGAAAGCCAGGGCCCCTTTCCGGGCAAGCTCCTGATCCCCCTGCAGGTTTTCCAGGAGCTTGTCCAGGTTCACCACCGCATAGCGGTACATGGTGGCGGAGTAAAACTCCACGTCCCCCATCATTCCCGCCCCCGTCTCCTCCTTGGGGTTCAGATCGTCCACGGCTGTGTAGAAGTCAAACTCCCGGTCCACCTTGTGGGTGGAAAGGGCATGGGCCACCTGGCAGGCGGCGTCCACCCCAAACTCGGGGCGGTCCGCCAGCATCCGGCCGAAGAGGGCCAGGTCCACCGCCTTGCCCCCGTCCAGCACCTTTTCCAAAGCCTTCTTGAGCTCCCCATCCACCTCGGCCTTCTTCTTGCCCTTGGCCTCCTGGGCGGTGAGGGTTTCCAGGTTATTCCGAATGAGCCCCGCCAACCGGTCCAGCTCCCCCGCACCCAGGAAGAGCAGATATTCCGTCCTCCCCCCCTTGACCCCGAACCCTAAGGCATTCAGGGCGTTTTCCGCCGCCAGCTTGGCCTTGTCCTCCGGCACATCCCTTAGCCGCTCCAGCAGGGCTTCCAGGAGGCGCTTGGTGCGCACCGCCACCTCCGCCTGCGAAAGGAGAGACCACTCCTTAAAGGCCACCCGCACCGCCCGCTTCTGCGCCTGGCTGGAAATGCGGGCCCGGCGGAAGCCGCCGAAGAGGGCGTCCTTGGGGCTTCCCGTGTCGTCCCGGTTCAGGTTGCTGGGGGCCACCGTCTGGATCACGTGCACTTCCAGAAGCTTCATGCCTTCACCTCCTCTATCCCTTCTTGTGTCTGCTCTTCCCGAACGCCGTAGTACTCCCGGGCCCAGCGGGCCTGGACCCGCCTCCTCGGGTCGAACCACCGGAGGAGGTCCTCCAGCAGTTGGGCGAAGTCCAAACCGCCTTCCACCAGGCCCACCGCTTGGCGCAGACGGAAGGCGATCTGGTCCCGGTCTGCATCCAAAAGGGCCAGGAAGCGCCTCTCCACGCTCTTAGAGTCCCGGGCGCGCTCCGCCTCCTTCAGGGCCCGGGCCAGGGTGCGCCCCTCCTGGTGGGCCCCGTCCTTCAGGGCGTAGAGGGCGGCCACCAGGTAGTGGGCCTCCCGTTGCCAACCTTCCTCCCGCACGAAGGCCTCCACGTAGGGGAAGGCGGGCGGATAAGCCCCCGGCGCAAAGGCCAGGCTCCGCCTTAAAGTGGCCCGGGCCGCGGTCCAGCTCTGGCTTTCCTTGAGCTTCTCCAACCAATCCACAAAAGCCTTGCTCATGGCCTCCCCTCCCTGGCCTGGGCGTGGGTCAGGGCTAGACCCATGGCCCTCTCCCCCACCGCCAGACCCTTCAGGTGCCGTCCTTCCGTACCCACGAAGGCCCGGGTTTCCTCCCAGGCCCTAAGGGCCGCCTGCCTCACCTCCCCCCGCCACCGGTCCATGGCGTCCGGTTGGGCTAAGCCCTCCAGAAACCGGGGGAAGCGCCCGTCCAAAGCGGCCCAGTAGAGGGGGAGGAGGGGCAAGGAGTCCTGGAAGCGGCGGAGCTCTTCCTGGTCCTTGTCGCCCAGAACCCCCTTGGCCACCTCCCGGGCTACCCCATACAGGGCGTTCCCAACCCTTTCCGCAAGCTCGAGGGCCTTCTGCAAAAGCTCCTCCGCCTCCGGGGAGAGGAAACCTTGGGGCAGGGGGTAGACCTCCCGGCGCACATCCAGCACCTTAGCCTGGTCGGACACCTGGCCCAGCACCCGAAGCTCCAGCCTCAAGCCCATCTCCTCCGCCACCCGAACGGCGTGGGCCAGGGTGGCGGGAAAGCTCCCCCCAGCGGCGGGGAGCATGGCGGAAAAATCCCGCCAGAAGCTCTTTTCCACGCTGAGGCGTAAGGGGAGCACCTGGCCCTTGTCCCCCAGGCGGTAGGCCACCATGGGGTCGCGGAAGCCCACCTCCAGGGGCTCCACCCCGGGACCATAGGCCACCTTCCGTACCCCGCATCCCTCGTCCAGGAGGAGTACCCCCCGGCTGGGCCAGGCGTAGACCCGGGCGGCGCCCTGCAAGGGCCAGCGGGTGGCGTGGCCCTGTACGTCTTGGGTGCGGAGGGGCGGCAGCTCCCACACGGGCACCCCAGGGTCCTTCTGGGGCACCAGGTTTAGGACCAGGGTCTGGAAGAGGTTCTCCCCCACGGCCAAAAAAGCCGCGGGCCTGGCCAGGGGAGCGTCCTTGGCCGAGGTGACCCCAAGCCGCTTGAGGAGCCCGCCAGGGGCGTAGGCTTGGTGCACCAGGAGGGCCCGGGCCGCCTGGGCATAGGAGGCGAGGGGCACGTTCTCCTCGGTGGTGTGGTCGAAGAGGGTGGGGTTGTTGCCGCTGGCCAGCTCCGGCAGGAGCTTGGCCCAGGGCAGGGGGTCTTTGTCGGGCAGGTCGGGGATTTGCAGGAAGGGGGCAGTATCGTGGAAGAGGTAGAAGCGGTCGCAGAAGCGGCACAGGTATATCTGGAGAGCGTTGCGGTCAAACCCGCCTTGTTCCAGGAGTTCCAAGGCATCACAACCACCCCTTACCAGGGGTAGGGCCCGGTAGAGCACCGCCAGAAGGAGGCGGTGGAGAGCGACCTCCTCCAGAGGTGAGGGTGTTTCAATGCGCGCTATAGTGTGGGCTTCGAGAAGAGCCTCCGCAAGCCCCACCTCCCGCACCCGGCTCTCTTGCAGCACCGGGATCCATGGCTGTTCCAACAGGCTGAACTTAGCCAAGGAACACCTCCTTTACTCAGGCTAGGGAGGCAAAGCGTCATCCGTTGTCGCATTGGTCCAGGTCACCATAACGGGCAAGACATAAACGGTCCCGCTCAGCCTGATGAAGCTGGTGGTAAAAGGCCTCTTCGGCTTCTTGGTACGCTTCCTCCAGCTTCACTTGCAGTACCCGCTTATAAACCTCAAGGGCAGCTTCTACGCTTTCCCATGCGATTTCTTGCTTGGTGATCCACTGCATACCTTGCTTCCCTCCTGGTTCCGAGGGTAAATCGCCTCGACAGTTTTGTCAAGTGGTTAGCTTTGCGCACCCCGCCCCGCTAAAACAAAACACCCCCACCTAAGTGGGGACTTCAAAACACAAAAGCTAACCACGGGCCATCCCCTGAGGTCGGGGACTATACCTCAACATACACCACCCCCAGCTCCGGGTCCAGCTCCACCCGTACACCCCCGAACACCCGCCCCACCTGCAAAAGCCTCAGCCCTCGCAGGAGGCCGCTTCGCCGCCAAGCGGGCGGGGAGTCTTCCCGCACAAGGGCTTGGGGAATGGGGTAGCGGGAAAGCCGCACCACCCGGGACCAGAGGACAAGCGCCTCCTCCTTGGAAACCTCCCCCTTCAGGCGCACGGGGCGCTTTCCCTCGGGGTCCAGGGCCCACCCTTCCCCCACCTGATAAAGGGGCACCGCAGGCACGCTGGGGTCGCCCAAGCGGGTGAGGAGGCGCTGGGTCTTCTCATCTTCAGCGTCATCGTCCAGATGGAAGGCCGCCACCAGGGCGCTGGCCTCGGTGTCGGAGAGGAGGGCCTCGAGGTCGGATAGGGACAGGTTTTCCGCGGTCTTGGCCTCCTGCTCCCAGCGGCTCCGGAGGCGCTTGTGGCTGTCTTCCGCCCGCCTTCTCAAGGCTTCCGGAAAGCCCTCCGGGGTGCGGCCGTAGACCTGCTCCAGGAGGCCCTCGAGGTCGTCCGGCACCCTAAGGGCCTCCCGGCCCCGCAGGGACAGCCAGGTGGAGAGGAGGAGGTAGTCCTCATAAACCCGATTCCAATGGAGCCCCTCGCCAAACTCCGGCTCCTTCCCTAGCCCGCCCACCAAAAGGAGAGGCTCCCCGTGCTCCTGAGGCCTCTCCCGCCCGTGGCGGTGGAGCCTTCCCAAGCGCTGGAAAAGGAGGTCCACAGGGGCAAGGTCGGTGTAGAGCAGGTCAAAGTCCAGGTCCAGGCTCTGCTCCGCCACCTGGGTGGCCACCAGGATGGCCCTTTCGGGCCTAGGCCCCCCTTTGCCGAACAGGCTCAGGGCCACAAGCTCCCTAAGGGCCCGCTCCTCCGCAGGGAAGCGAGCGTGGAGGAGGAAGACCAGGGTGCCGTCTGCACGGCGGCGCTTACCCACCACATAGCCCCCCTTCGCCTCCCGCGCCTTTACCAGCTCCTCCCAAGAGCCCTCCTTGGGGCCAGAGCCCAGGGCGTCCAAAAGCCCCGCCAGGGTGAGCCTCTCCCCATCGCCCAAGGCCTGGTAGAGGGCCTGGGCCCGGTCCACGGTGTTTACGATGGCCCCCAAGACCCCAGGGAGCCTGCCCAAAAGCTCCTGGGCCAAGGCCTCCGGCTCCACAGGGGCGGCCAGAAGGCGCACCCGTTTGCCGTCCTTCAGGGGAAGGGTTACGGCCCGAAGGAGGCTCTCCCCGGCGAAGGCCGCCACCCGCGGGTAGGGGGGCAGGGCTGCCGCCTGTACCCCCCAGGCCCGGAGGAGCTCTTCCCGCTTGGCCTTGGGCAGGGTGGCGGTCATGAGGACCACGCTGGAGCCCAGGGCCTTAAGCCAGCGGAGAAGGGCGGAAAGGAGCCCCGAGGTGTAGGTGTCGTAGGCGTGCACCTCATCCAGGACCACCACCCGGTTCATGAGCCCCCAAAGCCGGATGAAGTGGTGCTTCACCCGGAGGACCCCCAAAAGGGCCTGGTCCAGGGTGCCCACCCCGTGGCCCGCCAGCATGGCCCGCTTGCGGGCGGAGAACCAGGCGGAGGCGCCCACGCCTCCCTCCTCCTCATCCTGGACGGTGGCCACGCCCTTATTGGGGTCATACTGGGTGTCGTACACCTGCTGGGGCTTGGAGCGTTCCAGAAGCTTTTCGTACTCCGGGTTCAGGAGAGCCGCCCCGTGCTGGAGCTGAAGCTCCAGGCGACCTTCCTCCGCCAGCTTGGCCAGGAAGCCCTTCACCCGGGTGAAGAGGCCGTTGGCCGTGGCCTGGGTGGGGAGGGCCAGGTAAAGCCCCCGGTGGTCCAGGCGTTCCTGGAGGAGGTGGTAGGCGTAGAGGGCGGCCTCGGTCTTCCCCAAGCCCATGGGGGCCTCCACCAGAAGGAGAACGGGTTCCTGGACGCCATCCAGAAGCCGGGGCACCGCCTCCTGCAAGGCGTTGGGGGCGAAGGGGAAAAGCGCCTGGAACCCCCTTTTCTCTTGAAGGAGGGGCTTGGGCCAGGGGAGGCGCTCCAGGGCATCCCGGGCCTTCTGCAAAGCACCTTCCCAGTAGCCCGGGGCCGCGGGATTTCGCCCGTAGGGAAAGAAACCGGGGTCGGAGGCGATCCAGTCGGCGAAGGAGGCCAGGGCCATGACCCGGAGGAGGGCCTCGGGGCTGGGGTCGGGGAGGGAGGAGAAGGGCTCTAGCCCCAGGGCCTGGGCCAGGGCTTCCATCAAGTAGGCCCGGGCTTCCCGCCAGCCTTGGGGCTCGCTCCGCACATGCCGCCTTCCCGAGGCACGCTCCCGCTCGTCTGCGGGGAAGCCGTGGTGGGCCCCCAGGGCCTGGGCCAGGAGGCAGGCCCCCTTGCGGGAAAAGCCCCATGCCCGCAGGGCTTCCCGCAGGTAGAGGTCGGTGAAGACCCCGTGGGCCACCCAGGACTCGCGCACCAAGGTTTCGTTCCAGGAAAGACCTGCCGCCTGCACCCGCTGGGCCCCCTGGGGCCAGGCCGCCTGGAAGACGGGGCTCGCCTTGCCTAGGTCGTGGAGGCCCGCCAGGAAGGCCACCAGGCGCAGGGCTTTCTCCTCCTGTAGCCCCCAGTCCTGGGCGTAGAGCCTCCGGGTGCGGGCAGGCTCCCGCTGCAAAAGGGCCCAAGCCACCGCCGCCGTGTCCAGCATGTGGGCCAGAAGGGGGTGGAAGGGCTCCCCGCTCTTGGCCCAGAGGGTTAGGGCCGCTTGCCTCGCCTGCATACGCCCACCCTACCCGCCCAAGGCGACAGGGGCTGTCGCCTTCTCCAAGACCTGCCTCGCCTCGGCCAGCCAAAGCTCCCGAAGCTCCGGGGGAGAGAGGACCTCCACCCGGGGCCCGAAGCTCTGCACCCAGGCCAGGACCTCCCAGGGCACCCCGCCCTTGAAGGGAGCGGCCCAAAGCCGGGCCAGGAGGCTTCCGTCGGGGAGCTCCCGCTCCACCTCGAGGCCCGGGTAGTCCCCCTCCAGCACCCTCCAGGCGGCCTCGGGGGCAAAGCGGAGGCGCACCTCCACTCCCCCTTCCCGCACCCCCACCACCCCCCAGGCCTGGCGGAAGTAGGCGCTTGGGTCAAAGTCTTGGGGCAGTTCATAGGTTTCCTCCAGGAGGCGGGCGTGGCGCATGCGGGAGAGCTTGAAGGTGAGGACCGCCCGGTGGAAGGTGCGCTCAAAGCCCACCGCGTAGAGGCCCAGGTTGGTGCGGCCCGCCTCGAGGAAGTACACCAGAAGCTCCTTGGGCCGCCAGTTCTTGGAACCCCCGGAGCGGTACTCAAAGGCCAGCACCCTCCTCTCCAAAAGGGCCCTGGCCACCATCTCCAGGGTGCGGGAGTCTCCCTGGCGCTCCTTCAGGCCCTCCGTGCTCCGAAGGAGGAGGCCCCTGAGGGGCTCGGGGAGCATTCGGGCTAGCTTCTCCAAAGCGCTTCCGTACTGCCGGGTGGGAGCCTGGTGGTAGAGGAGCCTTCCCGCGGCGAAAAGGGCCAAGGCCTCCACAGGGTGGAGGGCAGGCGGGGCCTCCCTCAGGCGGTAGACCCCCCGGGCCACCCGCTCCAGGGGGTAGCCTTGGAGGGCGAGGGCCTCGAGGTCCCGCTCCACCGTGCGGGGGCTTACCCCATAGCGCCGGGCCAGTTCCCCCACGCTGTGGGGCCTCAGTTTCAGCTCCTCCACCAGGTCCAGGAGACGCTCTGCCTTGGATTTTTCCGCCATCTTGTGGGGATTATAACCGGGCATGTGGTACCCTAAGAGCCAAGGGCCTCCTCCTTCCCTTCCCGCTTCCCGGCCCAGCTGGCCCGAGTGCTGGCGTGGAGCTTGAAAAGCCGATCCAAGCCACCTCCTTGCTTGGGCTTTTTCCTTTTACAGACCCTTAGAGGGGGGTGAGCAAGGGTTTTTGCCGTCTGGGTCATGTGTAGTCCCCACGCACGTGGGGATGGACCGACCGGCACGCCCTGGCCGTGTGGGGTCGGGGCGTAGTCCCCACGCACGTGGGGATGGACCGTTAGCCAATACATCATCCCCCCAACGGGCGAAGTAGTCCCCACGCACGTGGGGATGGACCGCTCTGGGGCAGGGGCAGGAGGGGAAGCGGAGGTAGTCCCCACGCACGTGGGGATGGACCGGGGCAGGGTGTTGAACTGCAACGGGGCATCCGTAGTCCCCACGCACGTGGGGATGGACCGAGAGGCTCGCAGGCTTCCCATTCGCCCCCACCCGTAGTCCCCACGCACGTGGGGATGGACCGGCTGGATCCACTCCACCTCGTCCAGCCCCGCGTAGTCCCCACGCACGTGGGGATGGACCGGCCCCGCCCTGGAGCTCCTGGTGGACCCCGTGTAGTCCCCACGCACGTGGGGATGGACCGAATGCCGGCTACCTCAACCTCCGGCAAGCCCGGTAGTCCCCACGCACGTGGGGATGGACCGAGCCCGAGCCGCCCTAGTGCGCCTCAGGCCCTGTAGTCCCCACGCACGTGGGGATGGACCGGGAGGCCGCGCAAAGCGGCCTCCCTGACTTTTGTAGTCCCCACGCACGTGGG
>NZ_SIJL01000027.1 GCF_004307015.1 Thermus thermamylovorans | reverse complement strand
CGTGGAGCGGGGCGACACCCTCTTCTCCATCGCCCGCCGCTACGGCACCACGGTGGAGGAGCTCATGCGCCTGAACGGGCTGGAGAGCTTCCTCCTCCAGCCGGGCCAGGTGCTGAGGCTGCCAGGGCAGGCGGAGCGGGTCCACGTGGTGGCCCCGGGGGACACCCTCTTCTCCCTGGCCCGGCGCTATGGCTCCACGGTGGAGGAGCTCATGCGCTTAAACGGCCTCTCCTCCCCGGAGCTCAAGGTGGGGCAGGTCCTCAGGCTCCCCGGGGCGGCTTCCGGCCAGGCGCCGGGCTTGGGGGAGGAGGCCAGGCCTGCCCCTCCGGCCCCGCCGGGCCCCTCCCCGGGGGAACCCAAGGAGGACTACGACCCGGAAAGCCCCCTCCTCCAGGTGGTCCTCCGCTACCTGGGGGTGCCCTACAAGTACGGGGCCAACTCCCCCCTCTCCCTGGACTGCTCCGCCTTCGTGGCCCAGGTCTACGCGGAGCTGGGGGTGGCCCTGCCCCGCACCACCCGGGAGCAGTTTCAGGCGCTCCCGGCCGCCGAGGCGTTGCGCCCCGGGGACCTGGTCTTCTTCAGCTTCGGGGGACGGGAGGTGGACCACGTGGGCATCTACCTGGGCCGGGCCCTTTTCGCCCACGCCTCTAGCTACGGGAGCCGGGTGGTCATCGAAAGCCTCGAGGCCCCCCACTACCAGAGGGCCTACCGGGGGGCCCGGCGGGTGGTGCAGGAGGCGGGGAAATAGGTGCCCGCCGGGGCCTCAGGGCCAGTTCCCTATCTCCCCCCGGGCCTTCCTCAGGGCGGCAAGGAGGGCCTCCCCGGGGCCTCCTTCCCCGCGGAAGGCCTCGGCCTCCCGCTCCAGCCAGGCCTCCCCTTCCCGGAAGAGCACCCCCCGGGCCTCCTTCAGGGCTTCTTGTAGGAGGGCCCCCAGGGAGTAGAAGGGGGCGCCTTGGGGCAGGTCGGGGTCGAAGCCCTGCCGGGAGAGGGTCCGGCCATAGGGCCCCTCCCTCTCCTCCATGGTTCCGCCTTGGGCGAAGTACCGCCGCAAAACCCTTCCCCAGTCCCCCACGCGGCTGTAGGGGGCCATGGCCTGGAAGCCTGCCTCGAGGTCCTCGGGGGCGTAAGGGCGGTAGCGGTTTTCGTGCACCACCAGCCCCCGCGGAAGCCGGGGCCTGGGGGGGCCTGCTTCGTCCGGCACCCCCACCGCCAGGCCCACCGCGGGGATGACCCCTGGGGGAAGCCCCAGGAGGTCCCGGAGTTCCTCCACGCCGTTCAGCACCCCGCCGATGAAGCAGACCCCGTAGCCCAAAGCCTCGGCGGTGAGGGCCAGGTAGCCCGCGGCAAGCCCGGCGTCCAGGAGGGCGAAGTGGAGGGCGGTTTTGGGCCAGCGGGCCATCCGCTCCCCCCGGTGGGCCAAAAGGCGTTCCAGGCGGTGGACGTCCGCCAGGAAGACGAAGAACTCCGCCGCCTTTTGGATGTGCTCCTGGTTCCCGGAAAGCTGGGCCACCTTTTCCCGAAGCCCGGGATCCGTGATCCGGATGGCGCTGTAAAGCTGGGCGCTGGCGTCGGTGGGGGCCCGTTGCAGGGCGAAGAGGAGTTTTTCCAGGTCTTCTTCGGGGATGGGCACCGGCTTGAAGCGGCGCACGCTCCGCCTCTGGGCCAGGATGAGAAGAAGGTCCACCGCCATCCCCCTAACTATAGCCCCAGCCAGGAGAGGTAGGCCCGCCAAAGGGCTTCCCCGAAGAAGAAGGCCGCCACGCCCCCCAGGGCCAGGTAGGGGCCGAAGGGGATCTTGCGCTGGCGGAGGAGGAGGCCCAGGAGGGCCCCGGCGAAGACGGCCAGGAAAAGCCCCAGGAAGGCGTAAAGCCCGAGCCAGGCTCCCAGGGCCCCCATGAGCTTCACGTCCCCGTAGCCCAGGGCCACGGGTTCCTCTTCGCCCTCTTCCTCCGGGGGCGCGGGGCGGAGGGCCCAGTAAAGCCCCCCCGCCAGGGCCAGCCCCCCCGCGGCCAGGAGGGCCCCTCTCAGGGCTTCGGGGAAGTCCAGGCCCAGGGCGGGGGCAAGAAGGAGGACCAGGGGCAAAAGGGGTAGGGTGACCCGGTCGGGGAGGACCACCGCCTTCCCGGTGCGCCCCGAAAGCCCCCAGGCGAGGAAGGCTAGGGCCATTCCCACCCCCGGGCCCAGGAGGGCCCCGAAGAGGGCCGCCATGTGCACCTGGTGGGGGCCCACGGGCACCTCCGCCTTTCCCTCCTGGAAGCGCCTTAAGAAGAGCCCCCCGTACCCGGCGATAAGGGCCAGGGCCCCGGCGGCCAGGAGGGCCCCGTCCAGGGCCTCGCCGAAGGGGAGGGGGAAGGCGAGGAGGGCTGCGGCGAGGAGGCCCAGGAGGAGGAGGCCGTAGGTGAGGCCGTCGGGAAGCTCAAAGGTGTCCAGGTCGATGAAGGCCAGGGCCACCAGAAGGCTCAGGAAGGCGAAAACGAGGAGGGCCTCGAGGGAAGGGGGGTAGTGGAGGCTTGCCAGGAGGAAAAGCCCCCCGGTGAGAGCCTCCACCAGGGGGTAGCGGGGGCTGATGGGCTTTCCGCAGTAGCGGCACCTACCCCCAAGGGCCAGGTAGGAGAGGACCGGGACCAGGTCCATGGGGCCGAGGCGGTGGCCGCAACGGGGGCAGCGGGAAGGGGGGAAGACGATGGACTCCCCCTTGGGCAGGCGGTGGACCACCACGTTCAGGAAAGAGCCCACCAGGAGGCCAAGGACCAGGGCGAAGAGGGGCCACATGGGGGCATTTTATGGCGGGTGGGAGTCTCACGGTCCGCCTCCCGGGGGCGCGGTATGATGCCCCCATGACGCCAGAGGCGGCATACCAGCACCTCCTGGAGTTCCAGCGGGAGACGGCCTACCTGGCCTCCCTGGGGGCCCTGGCCGCCTGGGACCAGCGCACCATGATCCCCAAAAGGGGCCACGCCCACCGGGCCCGGCAGATGGCGGCCCTGGCCCGCCTCCTCTACGGGCGGATGACCGACCCCAGGATCGGGGAGTGGCTGGCCCAGGTGGAGGGTTCCCACCTGGTGCAAGACCCCCTCTCCGACGCCGCGGTGAACGTGCGGGAGTGGCGGCAGGCCTACGAGCGGGCCCGGGCGGTCCCCGAGGGCCTGGTGGTGGAGCTGGCCCGGACCAAGAGCGAGGCGGAAAGCTTCTGGGAGGAGGCCTGGCCCAAGGACGACTGGCAGGGCTTCCTGCCCTACCTGAGGCGCATTTTCCGGCTCACCCGGGAGAAGGCGGAGATCCTCTTCGCCCTCCCCGTGCCCCCGGGGGACCCGCCCTACGGGGAGCTCTACGACGCCCTCCTGGACGGGTACGAGCCGGGGATGCGGGCGGCGGAGCTTCAGCCCCTCTTCCAGGAGCTGCGGGCGGGCCTCCAGGAGCTTCTGGACCGCATCCGGGTAAGCGGCAGGCGGCCCGACACCTCCTTCCTGCACCGCCCCTACCCCAAGGAGGCCCAGCGGGCCTTCGCCCTGGAGCTCCTTGCGGCCTGCGGCTACGACCTGGAAGGGGGCCGCCTGGACCCTACCGCCCACCCCTTCGAGATCTCCATCGGCCCCGGGGATGTGCGCATCACCACCCGCTACTACGAGGACTTCCTCAACGCGGGCCTCTTCGGCACCCTGCACGAGATGGGCCACGCCCTCTACGAGCAGGGCCTGCCCCAGGAGGGGTGGGGCACCCCCCGGGGGAAGGCGGTCTCCTTGGGGGTGCACGAGTCGCAAAGCCGCACCTGGGAGAACCTGGTGGGCCGCTCCCTGGGCTTCTGGGAGCGCTTCTTCCCCCGGGCCCAGGAACACTTCCCAAGCCTCAGGGACGTGGCTCTGGAGGATTTCCACCGGGCGGTGAACGCCGTGGCGCCCTCCCTCATCCGGGTGGAGGCGGACGAGGTCACCTACAACCTCCACATCCTGGTGCGCCTGGAGCTGGAGCTCGCCCTCTTCCGCGGGGAGCTTGCCCTGGAGGACCTCCCCGGGGCCTGGGCGGAGCGGTACCGGGCCTACCTGGGGGTGGCCCCCAGGGACTTCAAGGACGGGGTCATGCAGGATGTCCACTGGTCCGGGGGGCTTTTCGGCTACTTCCCCACCTACACCCTGGGGAACCTCTACGCCGCCCAGTTCTTCAGGAAGGCCCAGGAGGAGCTTGGGGACCTCGAGGCCCAGTTCCGCCAGGGGGAGTTCCAGCCCTTCCTGGACTGGACCCGTAAGAAGATCCACGCCGAGGGGAGCCGCTTCCGTCCCAAGGCCCTGGTGGAGCGGGTGACCGGCACCCCTCCCAGCGCCCGGCCCTTCCTGGCCTACCTCGAGGAGAAGTACCAGCCCCTCTACGCCCTCTGAGGGCACCCCACCCTGGCCCCGCCGGCGTGGGGGCCCCGGCAGAGGGGAGGGCGCCCCTCGGGACCCGAGGAAGGGGGTCTAAGCACTCCGTCGTGGCCCGTGCCAACAGGGGAGTTCCAAGAACGCCGCGAGCGGGCCTCTTCTCCTTCCGCTCCCTGAGGCAACGTCTGCCCACGGACGCTTAGGGGGTGCGGGGTCGGGGCCAGGCGGACAGGAGAGCGAGGAAGAGTAGGAAGGCGGCGGCCCAAAGGGCCCCTTCCCCCCGGCCCAGGGCCTCCGCAAAGAGGCCGGCCAGGGAAGGCCCCACCGCCTGCCCCAGGGCGAAGGCCGCCGTGGAAAGCCCCATGGCCCGGGGCCAGGCCGAGGGGGGCAGGAGGGCGCGGAAGGCTTGTGTAAGGGCGGTGATGACCCCCAAAAAGGAGAGGCCGAAGAGGAGGGCGCTGAGGGCGGGGAAGCCTTGGGCCAGGGGGGGCAGGCTCCCCAGGAAGAGGACCAGGAGCACGTGGAAAAGCCCCCGCTCGCCTCCCACCCGCTCCACCCAGGGTCCCCAGAGGGCCCCCGTGAGGAGGGCGCCAAGCCCCAGGAGAGGGAAGAGGAAGGGGCTTTCCACCACCGCCGCTACGAAGGTCATGTACCCGATGTACCCCGCCCCGTAAAGCCCGTAGGCCAGGAGGAGGGGGAGGATGGGCCAGAGGCTCCCTTCCCCCTGGGCGGGGGGCGGGGGCTCCCGCAGGCCCCCCTGGGCGGAGAGGGCGGGTAGGGCCAGGAGGAAGGCCCAAAGTCCGAGCCTACCCCAGGCGCCTACCGGGTCCTCGGCGCCCTGGAGGGCCCAGGGGCCCAGGAGGAGCCCCAGGCCCACACCCCCGTAGTAAGCCCCCAAGGCCCGGCCCGAGCCCCCCAGGGCCATGAGCAGGGCCGCGCCGCCCACGAAGACCAGGGCTCCCAAGAAGCCCTGCAGCAGGCGCAGGGCGAAGGCCAGAGCGAAGCCCTGGAGGCCGGTGAGGGCGAGGACCGGGGCCTGGAGGAGGAGGGCGAGGAAGAAGCCTCGCCGGTAGCCCACCCGCCAGAGGAGGCGGTGGCTGAGGAGGGCTCCCAGTAGGTAGCCCAGGGTGTTGGCGCTTCCCAAAAGCCCCCCCTCGGCGTAGGTGAGCCCCCAGGCTCCTTGCATGAGGGGCAGGACGAGGGCGTAGGCGAAGCGGCCCAGGCCCAGGGCGCTGGCCGGGCCCAGAGCCAGGAGGAGGGCCCTAGC
This sequence comes from Thermus thermamylovorans, assembly GCF_004307015.1. NCBI lineage: Bacteria > Thermotogati > Deinococcota > Deinococci > Thermales > Thermaceae > Thermus > Thermus thermamylovorans. The sequence goes on along the minus strand of NZ_SIJL01000027.1, from coordinate 8,870 downwards.
AGCCATGGAGAAGCCCCTGCCGCTTGGCCCGGCAGACCGCCCGGGCGAAGAGGAAAAGCCCCAGGGCCAGGTAGAGGAGGCCGTTCAGGAAGGCCAGGAGGAGGGCCAGGGGGTCCAGGGGGACGGCCTCCGCCAGCATCCCCCGGGCCAGGGCCGCCACCGGGGCCAGGGGCAGGAGGAGGAAGGCCCCGTTGCCCGGGGCCTGGAGGAGGAAGAGGAGGAGGAACTGGGAAAAGCCCAGAAGCTGCCCCATCTGCTTGTAGAGGAGGACCAGGGACCCCACGGCGGAGCCCAGGCCGTAGGTCCCCAGGAGGACCGCCAGGGTGGGGAGGAGAACCAAGGGGGTGAAGGCGAGCCTGGCCCCAGTGAGGGCCGTGAGGGCCAGGGCGATGAGGAGGACCATAAGCCCCTGCACCAGGAGGCCCGCCACCATCTTCGCCGTGGTGGTCTTGCCCGCCCTGTCGGGTCCCAAAAGGGCCCGGACCTCCCCGGGCCGGAGGGCCAAGCTCACGCCCCCCACAGCCTCCAGGGCCCCGAAGCCCTTCCTCAGCCCCTGGGCCTCCGGGAGGGGAGGTTCCACGGGGCTATTCTACCTTGCTCCAGCGCTCCCCGTCCCGGGTGCGGTACTTGGCCATGGCCTTCAGGAAGGCTTCCTCCAGGTCGATGCCCNNNCTCACGCCCCCCACAGCCTCCAGGGCCCCGAAGCCCTTCCTCAGCCCCTGGGCCTCCGGGAGGGGAGGTTCCACGGGGCTATTCTACCTTGCTCCAGCGCTCCCCGTCCCGGGTGCGGTACTTGGCCATGGCCTTCAGGAAGGCTTCCTCCAGGTCGATGCCCTCCCGGTTGGCCAGGGAGATGAGGACGAAGAGGAGGTCGGCGAGCTCCTCCGCCAGGTCTCCCTCCGCCTCGCCGGGCTTGGGCCTTTTGCCGTGGCGGTGGGCCAGGGCCCGGGCCACCTCCCCGAGCTCCTCCGTAAGCCGGGCCAGCATGAGGAGGGGCGGGAAGTAGCCCTCCTTGAACTGGCCGATCCAGGCGTCCACCTCCTGCTGGGCTTCCTTGAGGGTGAGGGGGGGTTCCATGGCCAAAGCTTACAATGCCCCCATGAAGGCCCTAGCCCTCATCGCCCACGATGCCAAGAAGGAAGAGATGGTGGCCTTTTGCCAGCGGCACCGGGCGCTCCTCTCCCGCTTTCCCCTCCTGGCCACGGGCACCACGGGGGCTCGCGTGGCCGAGGCCACCGGGCTTCCCGTGGAACGGGTCCTCTCGGGGCCCTTGGGGGGGGACCAGCAGATCGGGGCGAGGGTGGCGGAGGGGCGGGTGCTGGCGGTCCTCTTCTTCCAAGACCCCCTCACCCCCAAGCCCCACGAGCCCGACATCCAGGCCCTCATGCGGGTGTGCAACGTGCACGGGGTACCCTTGGCCACCAACCCCCAAGGGGCGGAGGCCCTCATCCCCTGGCTTGCTGCCCAGGCGGGTTAAAGGGTCTTGCGGTAAGCCAGGGCCTCGGCCACGTGGTTCTCCTCCACGCCCTCGGAGGCCAGGAGGTCCGCCACGGTGCGGGCCACCCGCAGGAGGCGGTCGTAGCTCCTGGCGGAAAGGAGCATCCGCTTGGCCGCTGCCTGGAGAAGGTGTTCCGCCCCGGAGGTTAAGCGCACGTGCTCCCTTAGGGCCTTTCCCGCAAGCTCCCCGTTGGGCCGCCCCTGGCGGGCCAGCATCCTTTCCCGGGCCTTAAGGACCCGTTCCCGCACCGCCAGGGTGCCCTCCCCCTCGGGGGCGCGGGCGAGCTCGGCGGGGGTGAGGCGGGGTACCTCCACCACCAGGTCGAAGCGGTCCAGGAGGGGCCCGGAGATCTTCCCCACATAGCGGGTGCGGCTTGCGGGGGTGCAGGCGCAAGGCCTTTCGGGGTCCCCGTGCCAGCCGCAGGGGCAGGGGTTCATGGCCGCCACCAGGAGGAAGCGGGCGGGGAAGGTGAGGCTGGCCCGGGCCCGGGAAACGGTCACCACCCCGTCCTCGAGGGGCTGGCGGAGGGCTTCCAAGGCGTCCCGGGAAAACTCGGGGAACTCGTCCAGGAAGAGCACCCCCCGGTGGGCCAGGGAGACCTCCCCCGGCTTGGGGATGGCCCCGCCCCCGATGAGGCCCGCGTAGCTCACCGTGTGGTGGGGGGCGCGGAAAGGGGGGTTGCGGAGGAGGCCCTTCAGGGCCTGCCCGGCGGCGGAGTGGATGCGGCTCACCTCCAGGGCCGCCTCCTGGGAGAGGGGGGGTAGGAGAAAAGGGAGGCGCCTCGCCAGCATGGTTTTTCCCGAGCCCGGGCTTCCCACCATGAGGAGGTGGTGGTACCCCGCGGCGGCGATCTCCAGGGCGCGCTTGGCCTTGGCCTGGCCCTTCACGTCCCGGAGGTCCAGGACCTCGAGGGGGGCCACGGGGTCTTCGGGCGCTTCCCTCCTGGGCTCCTCCTCCCCCTTGAGGTAGGCCACCGCCTGGAGGAGGCTTTCTGCCCCCCAGACCTCCACCCCCTCCACCAGGGCGGCCTCCTTGGCGCTTTCTAAGGGCAAAAGGAGCCTTTTCCCCTCTACCAAAGCGCCCAGGGCCAGGTTCACCGCCCCCGGCACCGGGCGCAGGCTCCCGTCCAGGCCCAGCTCCCCGGCCACCGCCAGGCCGGAGAGGGCCTCGAGGGGCACCACCCCTTGGGCCGCAAGAAGCCCCAGGGCGATGGGCAGGTCGAAGTGGCTTCCCTCCTTCCTGAGCTCCGCCGGGGCCAGGTTCACCACCACCCGCGCCTGGGGGTAGGGGAAGCCCGCGTTCTTGAGGGCGGCCCGCACCCTTTCCCGGCTTTCCTCCACCGCCTTATCCGGCAGGCCCACCAGGGCGTAGCTGGGAAGCCCAGGGCTGACGTCCACCTCCACGGTGACGGGAACCGCGTCCAGGCCGAAGAGGGCGTAGCTCCTGACCTGGGCCAGCATGGAAGGAGTTTACCACCTGGAGCGAAGGAGGGGCAGGTAGAGAAGAAGGGCCAGGAGGAGGAGCCCCAGAAGCCCCCCGAAGGCCCACCCGTACCCCAAGGCCCCCACCGCCACCCCCACCCCCCACTGCAGGAGGAAGGTGCCCCCGATGCCGAAGAGGTTCACCAGGGTGGTGCCCCGGCCCACCAGGTGGGGGGGGACCAGCTCCCGGGCCTGGGTGAGGGTGAGGATGTTGAAGGCCCCGAAAAAGCCCAGCAGGAGGTAGGCGGGCAAAAGGGCCTTTAGGAGCAGGAGGACCAGGCCGAGGGCGAAGAGCAGGGCGGCGACGACCAAAACCCTGGCGGTGCCCAAGCGGTCCGCCAGGTAGCCCGAGACCAGGAAGCCCAAGACCGCCGCCCCCGAGTAGAGGAGGAGGAGGTTCCCCACCGGCACCGCCGAAAGGCCCAGGTGGTAGGCGTAGGCTCCGGCCCACAGGGTTTGCAGGGCCAGAAAGCCCCCCGCGAAGGCCAGGGCCAGGAAGGCCACCCGAAGGAGCCTGGGGTTATGGAAAACTTCCCCCAGGCCCCCACCCCCTTCCCCCCGGGGCCAGGGGACCCCCGGGGGGGTGTTGCGCACCCCCAGGCGGAGGAGGAGGGCCACCAGGACCACCACCCCCGCGCCCAGGAGGAAGACCCCCCGCCAGCCCAGGGCTTCCTTCAGAAGGGCCAAAGGGGTGGCGGCCAGGAGCCCCCCTGTGGCCCCCAGGCCCACCAGGAGGGTGGAGACGGTGGCGTAGTTCTTCGGGAACCACAGGCTGAAGGCCTTGAGGGACCCCATGAGGGCGGCCGCCATCCCCACCCCGATCAGAGCCCGCCCCAGGGCCAGGACGCCGAAGCTTGGGGCCAGGGCGAAGACCAGGCTGCCGGAAGCGGCTACCAGGAGGAGGGCTGGGGTGATGGCCCGGGGGCCGAAGCGGTCCAGGAGGCTGCCCAGGGGAAGCTGCACCGCGGCGAAGGCCAGGTAGAAGAGGCTGGTCATGAACCCCAGCTCCGCCGGTCCCAGCCCCAGGTCCTCGCTGAGGTCCTGGGAGAGCACCGCGTTGGCCGAGCGGTAGAAGTAGGAGAGGAAGTAGCCCAGGGTGAAGAGGAAGAACACGCGCGCCGCCATATCACCTCCGGTTGAGGGCCACGCCCGTCAGGATGAGGGCACCCCCCAGGAGGGCCCAGGGGCTTAGGGGCTGCCCTGCCAGGGGCCAGGCGAAGAACGCTCCCGCCACCGGCTCCAGCATGGCCACCAAGGTGGCCTGACGGGCGGGCACCGTGCGCACCCCCAGGAGAAAGAGGCCGAAGGGCACCACCGTGCCCAAGACCACCAGGTAGGCCACCGCCCCCCAGTTTTGCGGGCTCAAGGCCAGCACCTGGGGCAGGTGGAGGAGGAGTCCGGGGGAGGCGAGGAGGCTTCCTACCCCCGTGGCCACCCCTAGGCTGACCAGAGGCGGGGTCCTGAGCCCGTAGGAGAGGGCCGCGTAGAGGGCGAAGGAGAGGGCAGAGAGGAGGCCGTAGGCCACCCCCAGGGGGCCTCCCGCCAAGCCCCCAGGCCCTACCACCAACGCGTAGGCCCCCAGGAGGGCCAGGGCCACCCCCCACAGGGCCCTTGCGGGTAGCCTTTCCCTCCGCAGCAAGGCGTATAGGGTGAGAAGGGTCGGGGCCAGGTACTGGAGGAAGATCCCCGTAGCCACGGTGGTGGCGTGGATGGCCAGGTAGTAGAAGGCCTGGGCCCCCGAAAGGGCGAGGCCTACGAGGAGGAGGCGGGGCCTTTCCTCGGGCCTCGGGGGGAAGCGCAAGGTGAGGGGGAGGAGAAGGCAGAAGCTCAGGAGGAAGCGCAAGGGGATCAGCACCCCCGGGGGAATCTCCCCCATGAACCGGCCCGCCAGGGCCCCGCCCAGGCCCCAAAGCAGGGCGGCCAGGGCTACATAGGTCATCGCCTACCCCCTACCACCGCCAGCCCCACCCCCAGGAGGAGGACCAGGGCCCCGAGGAGGACCCGCACCCCGGGAAGCTCCCCTAGGAGGAGAAAGGCCAGGAGGCTGGCCCCCACCGGCTCGAAGAGGATGGCCAGGGTGACCAGGACCGGGGGGATGTGCCGGGTGGCCCAGTTGAAGCTGGTGTGCCCCAAAAGCTGGGGCAGCAGGGCCATGAGGAGGATGTACCCGTAGACCTCCAGGGGGTATCCCCCGTACCCTCCGCCGAAAAGGTGGGGGAGGGGCAGGAGCACCAAGGCGGCGACGGTGTAGGCCAGGCGCACGTACTCCAGGATGGAAAGCCCCCGCCGCTGCGCCTCCCGGCCCAGGAGAAAGTAGAAGGAGGCGGCCACTGCCCCCAGGAGGGCCAAGAGGTTGCCCAAAAGGGGGTTGGCCCCCACCCCGCCCTCCGCGCTCCCTAGGCCGATGAGGAGGCCTCCCAAGAGGGCGATCCCCACCCCCAGGAGGGTGAGGCGGGAAGGGGCCTCCCGGAAGAGGAGCCAGCCGAAGAGGGTGACCCATACGGGATTGGTGGTGACGAGGGCGGTGCTGGCCGCCACCGAGGTGTAGGAGAGGGAGGTGATCCAGAAGGCGAAGTGGAGGGCCAGGAAGGCCCCCGCTCCCACCGCCCAGGGAATCCCCCCGTGTCCTCCCAGGGGCCGGGCCCACCCTGGGGCCAGGAGGAGGGCGGCCAGGGCCATCCTCCCGGCGCTCATCACCAGGCTGAAGGCGAGGCTTTGGTCCCCGGAGGCCGCCAGGGCCAGGCGTACCAGGATGGAACCAAAGCTGATGGCCAGGACCCCCAGGAGGAGGACCAGGGCGATGCTGAGCCCTGAGGGGCGCATGGCGGCATTTTTCCACAAGTGGGGGACCATGACCAGTAGGTCAGCCCCGCCGGTGGGGCAAATGCCCGTGGCCCCGCTGGTATACTGGCGCGGAAGGAGGTCCTATGGTGACCGTAGCGGTTCCCAAAGAGAGGGCCCCCGGGGAGAGGCGGGTGGCCTTGGTGCCGGAGGTGGTGGCCCGCCTGGTAAAGGGGGGGGCGCGGGTGCGGGTGGAAGGGGGTGCGGGCGAGGGGGCTTACCACCCGGATGCCGCCTACCTCGAGGCCGGCGCCGAGGTGGTGGAGCGAGATGCCTTGCTCCGAGGGGCCAATCTCCTCCTCACCGTGCAAATGCCTCAGGACCTGGTCGAAGCCTTGGAGCCCGGAGCCGTTGCGGTGGGCTTCGTCCAGGCCCACAAGAACCCTGACCTGGTGCGGGCCCTGGCCGCCAGGAAGGCCACGGTCCTCGCCATGGAGCTCATCCCCCGCATCACCCGGGCCCAGAGCATGGACGCCCTCTCCAGCCAGGCCACGGTGGCGGGGTACCTGGCGGCCCTGCACGCGGCCAGGCTTTCCCCCCGCTTCTTCCCCATGCTCACCACCGCCGCGGGCACCATCCGCCCCGCCAAGGTGATGGTCATGGGGGTGGGGGTGGCGGGCCTCGTGGCCATCGCCACCGCCAGGCGCCTGGGGGCCCAGGTCTTCGCCTACGACGTGCGCAGGGCGGCGGTGGAGCAGGCCCTCTCCCTGGGGGCCAAGCCCATTGAGCTCCCCATCAGCGCGGAAGGCGAAGGCGGCTACGCCCGCGAGCTCACCGAGGAGGAGAAGCGCATCCAGCACGAGGCCCTTAGGGAGCACGTGGCAGGGATGGACGCCATCATCACCACCGCCCAGGTGCCAGGCCGCCGGGCCCCCATCCTCCTCACCGAGGACATGGTGGAGCGCCTGAAGCCGGGCACGGTGGTGGTGGACCTGGCGGCGGAGTCGGGGGGGAACTGCGCCCTCACCCGGCCGGGGGAGGTGGTGGAGGTGAGGGGCGTGCGGATCTTTGGCCCCTTGAACCTGCCCAGCGAGCTTGCCGTCCACGCTTCGGAGATGTACGCCAAGAACCTCTTGAACCTGCTGGACCTGTTCGTCGCCAAAGGGGAGTTCGCCCCCCAGTGGGAGGACGAGATCCTCCAGGGGGCGCTCCTCATGAGGGAAGGGGAGATCCTGCACGGGCCCACCAAGGCCCTCGTGGGAGGTGCGTGATGGAGTTCGGCTTCTGGGAAGCGCTGTACATCTTCGTGCTCACCGCCTTTTTGGGTTACGAGCTCATCACCCGGGTCCCCGTGATCCTCCACACCCCCCTGATGTCCGGATCCAACTTTATCCACGGGGTGGTGGTGGTGGGGGCCATGGTGGTCCTGGGCCACGCGGAAACCGCCCTGGAAAAGGCCATCGGCTTCCTGGGGGTGATCCTGGGGGCGGCCAACGCTGCCGGGGGCTATGCGGTCACCGTGCGTATGCTGGAGATGTTCGAGAGGAAACCGGGCCAGGGGGGTGGTCGTTGATGGACCTCATCCAGGCGGCCTACTTCGTGGTGGCCATCCTCTTCATCGTGGGCCTGAAGCGCATGGCCCACCCCACCACCGCTAAAAGCGGCATCGTCTGGGCGGGGTGGGCCATGGTCCTGGCGGTGCTGGTCACCTTTTTCTGGCCGGACATGCACAACTTTGGCCTCATGCTCCTCGCCCTCGCGGTGGGCTCGGTGGTGGCCTGGTGGTTCGCCGTGCGGGTGGCCATGACCGACATGCCCCAGATGGTGGCCATCTACAACGGCATGGGCGGGGGTGCCGCCGCTACCATCGCCGCGGTGGAGCTCCTCAAAGGGGCCTTTGCCGGTGCCCCCGGCCTCATGACCCTGGCCATTCTGGGGGGCATCATCGGCAGCGTGGCCTTCACGGGAAGCCTCGTGGCCTTCGCCAAGCTCCAGGGCCTCATGAGCGCCAGGCCCCTTCTCTTTCCCGGCCAGAAGGTGGTGAACGCCCTGGTCCTGGTCCTCGCCTTTGCCCTGGGCTTCTCCCTGCTCCTCAACGACCCCCCCAGCGTCATCCTCCTCTTCTTCCTCCTGGCCCTCCTCTTCGGCATCCTCATGACCCTGCCCATCGGGGGCGGGGACATGCCCGTGGCCATCTCCCTCTACAACGCCCTCACCGGCCTCGCCGTGGGCTTTGAGGGGTTCGCCATCGGCAACCCCGCCCTCATGGTGGCGGGCACCCTGGTGGGGGCCGCGGGCACCCTCCTCACCGTGCTCATGGCCCGGGCCATGAACCGCTCGGTTTGGAGCGTCCTCATGGGCGGCTTCGGCGTGGAGCAGGAGGCCGGGGAGGTCCAGGGCTCCTTGAAGCCCATCGATGTGGAGGACGCCGCGGTGATGCTGGCCTACGCAGGCCGGGTGGTCTTCGTGCCCGGCTACGGTATGGCCCTCTCCCAGGCGCAGCACAAGGTGAAGGAGCTGGCGGACCTCCTGGAGAGCAAGGGGGTGGAGGTGAGGTTCGCCATCCACCCGGTGGCGGGGCGGATGCCGGGGCACATGAACGTGCTGCTGGCCGAGGCCGGGGTGGACTACGACAAGCTGAAGGACCTGGAGGAGATCAACCCCGAGTTCCCCACCGTGGACGTGGCCGTGGTCATCGGGGCCAACGACGTGGTGAACCCGGCTGCCCGCCGCCCGGGAAGCCCCCTTTACGGCATGCCCATCCTGGACGTGGACAAGGCCAAGAACGTGATCGTCATCAAGCGGGGTCGGGGTAAGGGTTTCGCCGGGGTGGAGAACGAGCTCTTCTACGCCGACAACACCCGCATGCTCTACGGGGACGCCCAGAGCGTCCTCGCCCAGCTCACCCAGGCCCTGAAAAAACTCTAGTAAATCACGCCCAACCCCCCGAGCTTAAGCTCGGGGGGTCCCTTTACCAGCCTCGAGGCTTGCAAAACACCCCTTGGCCATCGGAAAGACAGTCCGGAAATAAGCTGCTTTTCAGATGATTCTCGCGGATTTTCTTGTACTTCCCCGCTGCCTCAATAAGGCTCTGAACCTGGACAGACACA
>NZ_SIJL01000026.1 GCF_004307015.1 Thermus thermamylovorans | reverse complement strand
CGGGGGTAGTAGCCGTTCCTGCGCCCCCCGTGCACCTGCAAGAAGGCTGTCCGGTCCAGCTCCAGAACCGTCTGCAGAACCTCGGCTACTGTCTCCCGCACCGCTGCCCTCAGCAAGATCCGCAAGGTATCCTGGTCCACGGGGCACCTCCTCGTGCTAAGGTGTGCCCCCCTAGTAAACACGGACCCTTACACATACATCCTTACACGACCAAGCCCGGGATCAGGAAGAACCGGAGGGAGGCGAACATCGAGGCCGCCCCCCTCCTCCGGCCTTCCAGCCCCTTGAAGCCTCTTACACGCGAAGAAAGGCCTACCGTGCCGTGGCTACCCTCCCAGGATCCAGCGGAGAATCCTCCAGAGAAGCCCTTTGGGCTTGGCCCGGGAAGGCTCGGGCTTGGAGGCCTGGATCCCGGGGACGATGGGCCCGCCCTTTCTCGCCCACTCCAGAGCTTCCTTAGCCCTGGCGTCCACCCACCTCATCTCCGGGGTGCTGAGCCGGGGCTTGTAGCGGAAGGTGACCTTCAGGAGCCCCCTGAGCCTGGCCACGCCTTCCAGCGCCCGGTTCAGGTCCTGCCGCCCGTTGCGCTTCCCGTTTTGGAGGTGCTCCACCACGGACTCGTTGTCGCAGAAGAGGGTGACCTGGGTCCCGGGGCCCAGGGTCACGAGGACCACCTCCAGGGCCAGCTTGACCGCCATGACCTCCGCCAGGGTGGAGTCCTCCACGGGGAGGGAGAGGGAAGCGGAAAACCTTCCCCCGCCCTTGGCCTGCACGAGCCCGAGAACCGCCAGACCACCAACGCCCCTCTCGGTGTCCACCGAAGCGTCCGTGTACACCACTACCGGCTTGCTCACCTTCTTTCCTCCTTTCTCCTGCCGGCGAAAGAACGAGGCGGCCGGTTTCCCGGCCGCCCCTCTCGCCCAAGTTCTTCGCCTACTCGCCCTCGGCCAAGCCCAGGAAGGCCTCCAGGGCCACCAGCTCGTAGAGGTCGTCGCTCTCCTCCAGGGACTGGGTGAGGCCAAAGGCGGCGAGGTGGTTGGGGCCAAACCGCCTCTTCAAGGCCCGCTTGCGGCGCTTCAGCGCCTCCCGGACCAGGGCGGGGGCCCACGGGGGGAGGTCCAGGTCGGGATCGTGGAGGGCCTCGAGGTGGTCCCAAAGGGCGGTGCACACTAGGAGAAGCGGGGCCAGCGCGGGGTGCTTCTCCCAAAGGCTCCTCTCCAGGAAGCGCCGGAAGGCCTTCATCTCCTCGTAGACCTGGCTGGGGAAGTCCAGGGCGTAGAGCTCAAGCCACCCCTCCACCACCCGCCTCAGGTCGCCTTTGGTGAGCGGCACCAGCCTGGGTTCGGAGGCAGCGTCCTCCCGCACCCGAAGCTTCAAGAGGGGTTCGTCCTCCGCGAGGGGGAGGAGGCCAAGCAGGAGGCGGAGGAGGTGGAGCTTCACCCTAACCCGGCCCTCCAGAAACATCCCGGCCTCCCGTTCCAGCTCCTGGAGGGCTTCCGTCAGGCTCCACCCGTAGGCGAGGGGCGCCTCCGCAAGGGCCTCCAGAACCTCCTCGGGAAGCTCCGGCTCCGGGAGGAGGTCCACCTCGGCCTCCGCCTCCGGGGCCTCCCCGGGCTCGGGGTCCTGGTTCAGCACCCCGTCCGCCCAGTCTAGCCAGTAGCGGTGCTCCTCCAAGGCCTCCCGGTCCTCCCAGTCGAGGTCTTCTTCGATCTCCCAACCCATGTCGTCGTCCCAGAGCATGCTTTTCCTCCTTTCCGTTGAGAAGGCCGCCCGGCCTTCGGCCGGGCTAACCGCTTCCCCTTGGCCTGCGCCCGGGCTAGGCCCATTCCAAAGGGGGCTTGGGGGGGTACCCCCCTCATCAACCTCCAGGGGCCGTTAGGCCCACCCTTTTACTTCTCACTTCATTCCCTTTTCACTCCTTGGTCTGGGGCGGCCCTTCTGGGCCGCCCCGTGTTTTCTTAGCTTTTTATGGGGTGTGGGGGAAAACGAAAAAACCCCGCTCAGAACAGGATTTTCACGCGTTTTTCGCTTGAATTATGAAAGGGGGAAGAAACCTACCCTTTCTTAAAGAAGAGCCCTTCGCCCTGGCTCAAGAGCTTCTCCCGAGACTTCCACAAACTGATGTTGCCCCGGGCCCTAGACTCGGGAAGCCCGAGCTCGTCCGTGAGGTAGCGGAAAAGCTCCTCCTCCGAGAAAATCCGCCCGCCGAAGCGTTCCCGAGCCCTCTCGATGTACGACTCCCTGGACCTCTTGGAGGCCCTTTTAACCCCCTTGGCGCTTGAGGAGCTGGCCCGGCGGAGCCCCCTCACCCGCACCCGCAAGACCTCCTCCACCTCCCGCCAAACGTCGCCCCGGCCCCTCTCGTAAAGGAGGAGGCCCCAGTCCTCTTCCCCCTCCCGCTTGGGCTCGAGGCGGAAGATGTGGTCGGCGTTGGCGGCGATGGCCCCGGAGCCCCGGGGACCGCTGTTACCCTTGGTGGCGTGGTGGATGACCACAAGGCCCACCAAGGGCTCCCTCCCCGACGGCGAGATGGCCCGCTTGAGCCGGGCCATGACCTCGTCCATGGCCTTGGCCTCGTTCTCGCTCTGTTGGGGAGGAACCAGCTTGATAAGGGAATCCACCACCACCAAGGCAGGAGCCTTCTTCTCTTCGGCTAGACGCTGAATGGCCTGCAGGGCGCGCTCCAGCTCCCTCACGTCGTTGAAGGGAAGAATGTGCTCGGTGAGGCCCTCGGCCCCCAGGGTTTGGGCGTACTTCCTCAGGTGGGCGTACCGGGTCTCCGTGGCGTGGTAGAGGTAGAAGCGCAGGTCCAGGGGTGCCCTCACGCGCCAGGACCTGGAGCGCACCGCATCGCCCCCGTCCTCGTTCGGTGAATCCGGCGCGGCCCTCTCCCCATCGGGCCAGCCCAAGAGGGCCACCGCCGCCCGGCTCTTGCCCACCTTGGCCTCGCCGTAGAGGAGGGCCACCTCCCCGGCAAGAAGGACGCCGCTCAAGGCCCCCCCTTGCCAGACCTGTAAGATCGGCCTGGCGCCCTCCTCTTTGTCGCGCCGGCTCTTTAGTCTTCGGAGAAAAGAGCGGGCTTCCTCAAGGGTCATCCCGCCAGACGCCTTCGCCGCGGACAACTCGGAGGTGGATCCCATCTTGGAACCCCATGATATCCCGGGGAAAAGAGGCAGGCATTTAGACTGTAACCGTTATGAAGCCGAATGGGTCACCCCAGAACCCCTCCCCTGTGACCCCAGATCAGCTCCTCAAGAATCTCCAGTCCCTCCTGACCAGAGAAGTCTTCCGCCGCCTTCGGGAGGAAGGGCCCTACCTGGTTCAGGGCACCTTTGCCAACCATTCCCAGAAGGCATGGGGGAACTTTTACTACGGCGACTTCAAGGGAGGATCCACTTCCATCCGCCTCAAGGTTCCCCTAGGGATCACCCTCAGGGAGGGAAGGAGTTACGTCCTCTCCGTGACCCCGGAACTCGCCCCTTCCAACAAGGGACTTCCCTTCGTCTTCCAGGTAGAAGCCATCCACGAGGAAGCGGAGGCCTCCCCTACCCCGGAGGTCCGCTTGCCCCAGAGGAGCCGGGAGAAGGTGGACGTACGGGGATTTCTTATGGGCCTCCTCCGCAAGGGGGAAACCCCCGCTTTAGCCCTGGTGCTGGGGGAAAACGCCATTGTCCACAAGGACGTGGAGGTCTCCATGGGAAGCGCCCGGGACCGCTACCGGGTGGACCAGAGGCGGGTGAGCCTCGCCAACCCTGGGGCCGTGGCAGAAGCCCTCGCCCAGGTGGCGGAAGGGCCCTACCACCTGGTGGCCCTGATCCGGGGAGGAGGGGATCCGGAAGACTTAAAGCCTCTGGACGGCCCCGAGGTGTGGAACGCGGTGGCCTCCTGCCCCAAGCCCATCGTGGTGGCCCTGGGCCATGCGGCGGACACCCTGTGGGTGGAGGCCCTGGCGGACGAGGCCTTTCCCACACCCACAGCCCTAGGGCACTTCCTCAAGGAGGTGGTGGAGGCGGTGGAGCGGGAAAGAGAGGCCGCCAAGCTCTCCGATCTCCTGGAGCGGGCCCAGGAGGAGGCTAAGGCGGCGAGGACCGAACGGGATCTGCTGAAGGAAAGAATAAGGCGGCTGGAGCAGGAGCCCGCCCGCCTGGTTCAGGAAATGGACCGCCTGAGGCGCGGCCTTGCCCTGTGGCGGGGAGTTGCTCTCTTCCTCTTGGCTGCGGCAATCCTCCTTCTCCTCGCGAGGGGATGAAGCACAAAGGGCCCCCGGGGTGGAGGGGATTCCGAGGGAAGGCGGAAACGCCTATCGGTGGCGCAATTCTCCGCCAAAAAGCAACTCACCCTTGAACCTCTCCCCTCTTTGGCCCGGATAGGGAATGGGAGAAGCCGTGGCGAATCCGGCCGGGTAGGCTAAGAAGGTGGGCTTAAGAGCGCTCGGGCTTCTCCCCTGGTTGCTCGCCCTGGTCCTGGCCCTCGCCCCGGAGGGCCGGCTCCAGGGCCCAGTGGCCGTCCTCCGTGTGGTGGACGGGGACACGGTGGAACTTCAGGGCCTAGGGCCCGTTCGCCTCATCGGGATTGACGCCCCGGAGAGCACCTCCAACCACCGCACCTCGGGCCCCGAGGAGGTGCGGCTGGGCCTCGAGGCCAAGGCCTTCCTCGCCCGCCTGCTCCAGGGGAGGAAGGTGTGGGTGGAGCTGGACGCCCAGGAGCGGGACCGCTACCGGAGGGTGCTGGCCTACCTATACCTGGAGGATCCCAGGGGGGACTGGATCCACGGGGGGAGGCGGTTTCTTCAGGTGAACCTGGAGCTGGTGAGGGCCGGGTGGGCCGAGCCCTACACCGTGCCCCCCAATGTCCGCTACGCCGCCCTCTACCTCCAGGCCGCCCGGGAGGCCCGGGCCAAGGGGGTGGGAATGTGGGGAGGGGGGCAGGCCTCGAGGCCCCAAGGCCCCGCCCCGGACCGGAAAGGGTGCGACCCCGCCTACCCCACGGTGTGCGTCCCGCCGCCGCCCCCGGACCTGGACTGTAGGGACATCCCCTACAGGCGCTTCAAGGTTCTGCCCCCGGACCCGCACCGCTTTGACCGGGACGGGGATGGGGTGGGGTGCGAGTAACGGAGAAGGCAAGGGACGCCCAAGACCCAGAGCCAGGCACCGGGATGGGTTCCGCTCCCCTCAGGGAACGACCGCGCACGCCTCCACCGAGGTAGGGCTAGACCGAGAGTCCAGAGGCGTGATCCGGAGGCATACCTCCTCGCCCGCCAGCCCCCTGAGGGGCACCAGGGCAGTATAGAGGGGCCGGGAGTACTCGCTGGTGAGCCTAGTGAAAGGCAGGGAGATGGGCGTGTTCCCCACCCTGCCCTCCAGGGCGTACTCCTTCGCCCAGGTCCACTCCCCGTAGGTGAGGAGGAGGGTCTCCCTACCCGCCGGATCCAGCCGGAGGAGGGTCGTCTGGTCGGGGTAGCGGTAGCAGGCGCGGGTGTAGCTAACCTCGTAGGCCTCGCTGCCCTCCACCTGGAAGGTCACCCTCTCCGCCTGGAAGCCGGGGCCAGGGCAGGCCTTGGCGCGGAAGGTCACGGTGGCCGAGCCGCCGGCGGGGATCTCCTGAGAAGCCAGCTCGGCGCTTTGGAGCCACCTCCCCTCCAGGACCACGCCTGTGACCCGGGCGTCCACGGCCCCTACGTTGAGGAGTTCCTGGGGGAAGGTGTAGTCCGTGGTGTATGTGGTCTGGTGGAACCACCACCTGAGCCGGAGGAGGGGGGTGGCGTAGTAGAGGCGCACGGCCTCCACGTCCCCAGGGCTCAGACCATCCTTCTGCCCAAGGCGCTCTGGGGGGATGCCGTTCTTGGGCAGGATGGTGTAGCCCCCGTTCTTGGAAAAGGCCTTGGCGTGGTAGTGCATGACGGAGTCGTAGTCGTAGGCCTGGTAAAGCTTCCCCCGCCCACCGATCTTCGCGAACTCCCTCCAATACTCCTCCTGGATGTTCTCCCAAAGGATCTCCACGTACGCGTCCCGGTCGGCCCGGCTCTGCTCGTGCATGAAGCCGAGGGCGTGGAGGATCTCGTGGACCACGGTGCCCATGGAGGGAACCCCACCCTGGCCGCAGTAGACGTCCAGGTCCTGGGCCCCTCCCCTCTTCCCCAGGACCGACCAGCAGGTTCCCGGGACCCCGTCGCTGATGAAGCGGACGTAGTCGGCCTCGGTGGTGCGCGGTACAAAGCGGATGAGGGTTTTCTCCTGAACGTGGGCCAGGGCCTGCTGGATGACCTCCCTTTGCATCTGGCTCACGCCGGGGTCCACCTCGTAGGGCACCACCCCGTAGGGCCAGAGCCGCCCCCAGGTGAGGGGTTCCAGGGCGAGGCCCTGGGGGGTCAGGGCCTCAGGGCGCGCAGGGGCCCGGGGGACCAGGATGTCCCCCTGGACCACCACGTACCCAGGAGGGGCCCAAGGAACCCTCTGGCCCTCCACCTTCACCTCGCTCCCGTCGGGAAGCATGAGCCAAACCGGTTCCCAGGTGGGGGCCTCCCGGGAGACCCTAGGGGTAAGAGCGCACGCCGCCAAAAGCACAGAAAGGGCCGTCCACGCCGTCCAACGCCTCATCGCCTACCTCCCACAACCGGCCACGCACGGCGCGACCGCCAGGTGAAAGAGGGCGGTGCGCCTGAGGTTGCCGAGGGCCACCGTGAGCTCCGTGGGGGCGGAGAAGTAGGTCCAGACCTCGTCCGGATCCGGCCCCTGGAGCTCCAAGACCAGTCTCCCCTCCTGGGACCTCTCGGGAAGGAAACGGTACTGGACCTGGTCCACCCCGGTACCCACGAGCCGACCGGAGAGCTCTACCCCGTACGCCCCGGGAGGCGCCGAAAGGCCCCCCATGAGGACCAGCTCCACAACCAGCTCCGTCTTAGCCCCGGCGGGGACGACCACCGGGGAAGGAAGCTCGCCCAGCTGGAAGTCCCCCACGATGGGGGCAAAGGAGGCCTTCACCCGGGCATCCTCGTTAAGCACGAGGGCGCAGGCCCCAAATCCCGAGCAAGCCTCCCTCCACCCCGCAAAATAGTGCCCCTCATCCGGAAGGGCGGTAAGGGTCAAGGAGGTCCCCTTGGGAAACTCCCAGGTACAAGAGGTCCCGGAACGGCACGCCCTCGAGTCCGCCACCACCGCCCCGTTGCCCTCTAACTCAAGGGTCAGGGATGCTTTTTGCGGGGCGCTCACCGTGACGGTGAGGTCCGCCTCCTTGGTGAGGCTTCCCGAGGTGCCCCGCACCTTGATCCGGTAGGTGCCCGTGGGGGTGGAGGAGGCGGTGAGAGTGAGGGCCCGGCTCAAGAGGCTGGACCCCGTGACCTGGACGCTCGTGGGCGAGAGGGAAAGCCCCTGGGGTACCTGGTCGTGGCCGTTCACCAGGGAGAGATTGACCGTCCCCGTGAAGCCGTTCTGGGGGGTGACGGTGAGGGTGGTCTGGGCGCTGTCCCCCTGCTGGACCGCGAGGCTTGAAGGGCTCAGGGAGAGGGAGAAGGTAGGAGAAGGAGTGGATCCACCTCCACCCCCACCGCCCGAAGGAGACTGCATGGGGCAAGCAGTGAATAGGAGAACGAGCCCGAGACTCAGAGGTAGACGCCTGAGCTTTTCCTTCATAGCGCCCTCGCCTCCTTGGTAGCACTAAGAATAAAAAACTTCCACAGGGCTTCCGGGAGCAAGCCCTAGCCCCGGAAGCTCACCCCGCATCCGGGCCCTCCTCTTCACCCTCCTCTTCACGAGGATGGCGACCGACATCGCCCCGCCACTCCAGGGCCACCACCATCTCGGGCGTGTGCCCCCCTTCAGGATCCCGACCGACGATGTGCCCAAAGCGGGCACGAACCTCTTCCAGTACCGAGTCAAACCGCCCGTAGGCCTCCTCTTCGCCGTCCAGTTCGACCTGGGCAAGGCGGCGGAGAACGTACCGGGGGAGGCGCTTGTACTGGCGGATGTCCTTGATCAAGGCCTCGAGGAGAGCCACCTTCGTCTCGTCTCCCAACCGCTTGCAGTGCACCTTGGCCGTGTTCAGGTTGCGGAGGGCTTTCTGTTCGATGGAGTTCGAAGGAAAAGGCTCGGGCTCGTTCCGGGAAAGCGCTTTCTCCAGCTCTCGGTAAGCTTCCCAGAAGCGCGGGCTGGGCTCCAGCCGCGGCGTTTCGGGCTCGGCCTTGGCCTCCCCCAGGGCTTCGGGAAAGGGCACGGGCTGGATCTTCCTGTCCCCTTCCCTCGCGTAGGCGTAGAAACCGAGGCCCTTCCGGGCCACGAGGAGCACCCGCTCCTCTCCGGGGCGCGCGGCCTTCACCCGGTTGGGCAGGCGGGCGATCCTCTCCTCTATTCCAGGCTCGAGCGCCTTCACCCGCTCCCACTCCAGGCGCACCCAGGTGTCGAAGCTCTTCTCCTCCTCGGGAAGGTGGGTGAGCTTGCGGTAGACCATGGCGGGGCTCGGTTTCTCCTCGGAGGAGAGGATCTTGGCGTCCTCCCCAAGGGCCTTGTGGATCAGGAAGAGCTTGTGAGCGGCCACCTGGCTCGGGTCCACCACGCCCCTTCCCCTCTCTGTGGGAAAGAAGTGGTAGATGTGGAGGCTGTCGAAGACCTTCTGCCCGATGCGGTTGATCCGCCCCACGCGCTGGATCAAGCGGGTGGGGTTCCAAGGGATGTCGTAGTTGACCACGGTCCCCGCCCGGTGGAGGTTGACCCCCTCGGAAAGCTTATCGCTGGCGACCAATACATCGTAGTCGTCGCGCTGGCGTTCTTCAGGAACGGAGGCGTCGAAGTTGAGGACCGCCTCCCGGATCAGGTTCGCGCTTACCTGCCTTCCTACGGCGAGGACCCTGAGCCCTGAACCCCTCAAGCGTTCGGCGAGGTGCTCCACGGTGTCGGTGAACTCGGAGAAGACCACGACCTTGCGCTCGGGTTCTTTTTGAAGGCTTTCCCGGAGGAACCGCACGAGAGCCTCCGCCTTGGGATCCCGCTCGGGGTCGGCGAGCCTGAGTTTGGCGGCCTGGGCGTAGACGCGGGTGAGCAGGGCGAGGTCGTCCTCGATGTGGTGGAGGAAGAGGTCCTTTTGGGCGAACTCCTCCAGGCGGTACACCCGCTCCCGGCTTCGCTCCCCCCTGGCGATGGCCTCGGCGTCCTCCTGGAGGAGGAGCTCCAGGAACTCTTCCACCTCGATGGGCTCCTCCCCGGCCTCAAAGCGGGAGAGGAGCTTCTCCAGGCCGTCGCGCCCAAGGATGAAGTAGCCCGTTTCTTTGGCGAAACTGAGCGCCCTCTCGTGGGCCTTTACGAGCCGCTCCACCGTGCGGACGAAGGCCCCGAAGGAGCTCTCGAAGCGCCGGACCAGAAGGCGACGCATGAAGTCGGCGAGGTTCCGCTGGGACTCCACGGCGAAGATCTTCTCGGGGGACTCCTCTATCTCCTCCTCTTCCCCGAAGAACCCTTCCCGGTAGAGGGCGGGCTGGTAGATCGCCCCCTTGAAGGCCCCCTCGGGGCCGAACCACTCGTCCACTACCTGGTCGTAGAACGCCGACTGCTCGGGAGAAAGCTCGTAGAAGAGAGGCTTGGGGTCCTCCAGGCGGGAGAACTCCGGGAGGTGCTCCCGGTAGCGGGGATCCTTCACCAGGTCCAGCCGGTTGCGCCGCACCGTGACGGGGGCGAGGACCGAGCGGACCTCCCGGGCGACCTCCTCCAGGGCCTTTTCCACGAGCCTCGTGTCCACGGGAGGATCCCGGTCGAAGTGCGCCCGGTAGAGCCTCTCGGCCTTTTCCCGTCTCTTCCTGTCCCGGGAGCCGTGGTGGCGGAGGACGTAGCTGTAGGCCTTGAACCTCTCGGTGAGCTTGCGAAAGTACCCCTCGAGGTCGGAGGTGGGCCCCACCTTGGCGTTCCCGGGGACGGTGAAGAGTCTGAGGAGGGCGAAGACGTCCAAGGGGTAGTTGTTGTAGGGCGTGGCCGTGAGGAGGAGGACCTTTCTGCCCGCGGTGATGGCCTGGAGCAGGGCGTAGCTCTCGGTGTCGGGGTTGCGGAAGCGGTGGGCCTCGTCCACGATGACGAGCTCCACGTCCTTGCCGGGACCCTGGACGAAGGCGAGGGCCTCGTCCAGCTTGCCCGTGGAGAAGGCCCTCCAGTCGTAGAGGCCGAAGTCCTCCAGGTACTTCAGCCAGCCGTACTGGCCGCTCTCCCCGATGAGGCCGGGCGGGGCGATGACGATCCCCCGCCCCCCATGCTCCCGCGCCACGAGGGCGGCCACCACGGTCTTGCCAAGCCCCACCACGTCCGCGAGGATGGCCCCGCCGTATTCCTCGAGGATCCGGAGGAGGAGCTCCACGGCGTCCAACTGGTAGCGCAAGGGGCGGTACCCGATCCTCTCCAGGTAGAGCGCGGGGGCCTGCCTTTCCGGGAGGGCCTCCACCACGTCCAGGTAGCGCCTGAGGAGAAGGGCGTAGATCTCGAAGGGAGTGGGGAGGGCGGCGAGGGAGCCACGCTCCACGACCTCCTCGAGGCGGAGGACGTCCTCGGGGCGGAGGGGAACCGCGTTTTTCCAGAGCTCGTCGAAGTAAGCCTCGGCCTCCTCGAAGCCGTAGTCCCCGATCTCCACGTTGAACTCGTGCTGGCCCCTGAGCCCCGCGTGGGTGAGGTTGGAGGAGCCCGTGATGAACTTCCCTGGGCTCCCCAGGAGCCTCTGTTGCGGGGCGTCCACCTTGAAGAGGTAGAGCTTGGCGTGGTTGGGCTCGCGGGTCTTGCGGATCTCCAGTCTCTTCTCCTTGAGGAGGCCGAGGAAGAAGCGGGCCTGCTCGGGGAAGTCGGGCAGGTCCAGGCTGGGGTCGGAGAGGGCCTGGGCGAGCCCCTCCACCAGGGCCTGCGCCACCTCGCGCCCCGTCCCCCGAAACCCCTTGGCCACCTCGATAAGCCCCCCCGCGTGGCGGTCCACCCCCATGCCCACCAGGATCTTGAGCCGGAGGTCCGGGTTCTCCTGCGCCGCCTTGCGGAGGGGTTCGTAGAGCTCCTGCCAGCCCGAGAAGTAGAAGAAGCCCACGAGGAACTTGAGCTCTTTGGAGAAGCCGATGAGCTCGGTGAGGCGGGCGGCAAGGTCCTTGGTGGGGTGGTTGGTGATGAATCTCGCCATGGTCCTCACCGGGCCAACCAGTCCACGACGTGACCCAACTTAGTGGTCTTCCGCGTCTTGAGAAACCGCTCAAAGTCGAATTTCTCTTCCTTCCAATACATCACGTCAACAAGGGTGTCTCTTTCCGCTGGCTCGTTTGTCCGCCTCGGGTCCAGTTGGTGTCTGATAAGGACATAAGGCACGCCGAGCGCGTTCGCGAGCTCGGCTAAGATGTCGTGGGGGTCGTTTCTCCGGGGGCTCCAATTGTTCTCCACAGTGCGCTTGATTTCGACTACGGCCTTCGCCTGCTTCCAAGCCGCATCGGAGAAGATGAGCATGTCCACGTCTGTGATCTTCCACCCCCTGACCATGCGGTTCTCCCAAAGGTGGAACATGTCCGCCACCCCTTCCCTAGGCGGTTTGGGGGCTGGACCGCAGCCGATCCCTTTGAAGCCCACGCGTTCTCCAAACCAGTACACCAGGCTGCAGTCTCCGAACTCTCCCTCTCTCGAAGAGCTTTTTCCCGAGTGGTCTTCGAAGGTGAAGGCGACGCGGTAGGGAAGCGTGTCGCAACGTCCCGTATAGGCGAGGACCTTCCAGGGCGAGGGAGTCGTGTCAAAAGAGGAAAGCTTAGTGCGGCAAAACGCCAGAAGGTCGCGTTTCCACTTGCTGAACCTCTGAAGGTTCTCTCCCTTAGGGGGGTAACTAGCGTGGTGGCTCAGAAACCAGCCTTTCTCCGATTCCTTCCAGGACTTCCACGCGTTGAGGGTAAGCCCAGGTCTTCCCCCCACGAAGCACCTATCCCCTAGGTTTTTCAAGATAAACGAGGCTACGGCGTCAGTCTCGAGATGCACTTCTCACCTCCGGGCCGCCAAGGACCGCGCTGTCTTTACCCTTTCGGTGATCAACGCCTCAAGGGCTGCTCGTACCCCTTCTTCTTCCCGTTTGGAGAGGCCGAGGGCTTCCGCCCAGCCGCCACCCTCCCCAAGGAGCTCGGGCTTGGGCAAGAGTCCCATGGCGTACTCATAGACTGTGAAGTCGGCCAGCCCTCCACCCAGGCCCTTTCTCACGGAGATTTCCATATGGAGCTTGAAGAAGTCCGAGTCGAGAGCCGCGAACAGCCGCTCTTCCGAAACTCCCTCCTTGGGGTAGACACCGTAGAGCCGCTTGTCGATGAGGTAACCCCGCTTGTTGAAAGCGAAGACGTAGCGCTTGTCCACTCCTGCGGGAAGAACGACGCTGGGCGCCCGCTGAGGGCTGAGGCGCCACCACTCTGTTCTCCCTTTTAGGGTCGGTCGTTCGTGGAGACTGGCCTTTTCCCCGTGGGCCACATAGACCTCTGCGTGAGGCGTAAGCGTGGCGGGGAGAAAAAGCCGATACCCGGGAAGGCCGTCCAACTCTTCAATAGCCTTGGCCAAAGGAAGCAGGACGTCCGCTTCGAGGTAGCCCTCCCAGCCCACTTCGCTTCTCACGGCCACCAAAACCCCAGACGGAAGGCGCTCTCCCCTTCTCCAGTAGACGGCCTCCTCTTCCTCTACAAGAGCCTCCTCGTGGACCCTTCCGCACAGAGGGCAGACTGGGCGGTAGGGAAGCACCTCGAGGTAGAAGAAGTCGTTGGCCCCGGTGGTGAACCCGCGGCGCACTTCCGCCACCTCGGAGAGCCGCACCAACTTGTCCCCCGCCTTCTCCAGGACGTGAAAGTAGATGTCGGGGGCCCGGAGGTAGAGCCCGCCCCACTTCCCGCCCGCGTACTTGCCGTCTTCGTCAAGTCCCTCCTGAAAGAGCTCGGCGGCGGTCTTTGTCACCACCCTGGTGCTCTCGCCCTGACGGACCACTTCAGGAGCTTTCACCTCGACACCTCCTTAGACGCGAACCCTACCTGTCGGGAGGCCTCCAGCACCTCCTGCAGGAGGTCCACCTCCTCGAAGGGCTTCTGCACCGCCACGAAGAGGACAGGCCAGTCGGGGGGCACTTTTCTTTCGGGGTCCGGAGCGTGGGCCACGGTGATCGCCGTGTTCACGTCCGCCCGGAAGGAGCGCTTGACCCGGTTCTCGATCACGTAGCGGAGGGGAGCGGCCTCCAGGAAGACCCGTTGCAGCCAGGCCCCGTACTGCACGTCCAGCCAGGAGTTGGACACCACGAAGACGTGCACTCCTTTGGGGTGGAGGAGGGCCAGGGACCGCACGTAGAAGTAGGTGTACAGGTCGGAGCGGCCCGAAGGGGCGGGCGCCGTCTTTTCCGTGTAGGGGGTGGCGAGGAGGAGGTCCTCCTTCGCCGACCTCTGCAGGAGTTTCTTGTAAGTGCCAGGGTCGAAGCGACCGAAGAGGTCCCGGATCTCCTCCTGGCGCACATAGGGGGGGTTGCCGATCACGATGTCGAACCCCCCCTTGGGCCCGAGGAGGACCTCGGCGAAGTCCAGAAGGTAGAAGAAGGGGCGCTCTTCTTGTCTGAGGAGCTCCTCGATTTGGCGGTACCGTTCCTCGGTCTGCTCCGCTTCCCCCTTCACCAGAAGCCCCGGTTGCTGGCCCTTTCCCAAAAGGGCCCGCCAAGCGTAGGCCTCGAGGAAGGCCCGCTCCTTCTCCTCCACCTCCTCCCGGCTCACCCCCCGGTTGTGGAAGTAGTCCTCTTTGGCGGCCACCAGGGCCTCGTAAGCCTTGCGCACTTTCTCGTCCTTCAGCACCTCAGCCTCGGCGGGGAGCTTCACGGGGACGATCGTTTCTCCCAGGGTCTGGACCAGGGAGTCCCCGTGGGCCACCTTGAGGCCGAGGGAGGGGAGGAGGGGCTCCTTAGAGGCCTTGGCGCTGTCGGGGAGCTCCACGAAGTAGGCGAGCCAGAGCCTGAGCTCCGTCATCCACACCGCCCAGCCCAGGGCGTCCACCCCGTAGAGGTTCTGGAGGAGGCGCTTGCGGAGGTCCAGGGTGCGGGGCTCCCCGAGGTCCTCGAGGACCTCCTCCAGGACCTGGAGCATCCCCACGAGGAAGGCCCCGCTCCCCACGGCCGGGTCCAGGACCTTAGCCTCGAGGAGGCTCTGCTTGGCGAAGGCCCTTTCCTCCTTCGTGAGGGCCTCCACCTCCCCTCTCATGAGCCCGTAGGCCTTCTCCAGGGGAAGGCCCTGGCGGTGGAGGTGCTCGGCGAGGGCGAGGCGGCACATGAGGTCCACCTCCACCCGGGGCGTGTAGTGGGCCCCCACCTCGCCTCCCTTCCCCTCCACCCCGAGGTCGTTGATGAGACGCTCCAGGATGAGGCCCAGGAACTCGGGGTTGAGCTCCAGCTCCTCCTCGTAGCGGTCGTTCTCCTCCACCGTGAAGTTGTGGGCGAAGAGGAAGCCGAAGAAGTCCCGGACGGCCTCGTCCTTCAGGTAGAGGCCCCGGTCGTCCACGCCGGGCTTCGGGGAGAAGAGCTCGCCGTTCAAGTAGGGGGCTTCCTTCAGGGCCTTCTCCACCTCGGGAGGAAGGCCGAGGCCTGAAAGCTCCTTCTCACCGGGAGGGGCCTTGAGGGCGCGGAAGAAGAGGGGGGTGAGCCACTCGCGGTAGAAGCGGTCCTTTCCAAGGCCCACCGCCTTCTCGTAGCGCTTCAGGAGGTCCTGGAGGAAGTCCTCCCTTCCCCCGAGCCACCCTCGCTTCTGCACGAAGCCGAGGAAGATCACCCGGGCCACGAAGGCGAGGGCGAAGTCGCGCTTCTCTCCGGAAGAAGCCTCCCCCACCACCCCCCTGGCGAGCCTCTCTTCGAAGACCTCGATGAACTCCCGGTAGAACTCCTCGGTGACGGCCTCCACGCTGAAGATCTCGAGGAGTTCAGCGAGGGTCCCGGGCGGGTTTTCCGCCATGCGCCGGAGGCGCTGGAAGAAGGTCTTGTTGGGCTCCCCGGGGCGGGCGATGAGGCTGTGGCGCTTGTAGTGGGAGAGCTCGGGCTTCCTCGTTCCACGGTAGCGGGCGTGGACGAGGCTCAGACGGTAGGCGCCTTCCCCGTCGTAGAAGACGAAGAGCCCGGCGGAAAGCCCTCGCTCCACGAGGTAGCGGGCGGCGGGCTCCCAGTCCTTGCGGCGCTTTCTGGCGGCCTCCTCTACCCTCAGGGCCACCACGGGCACCTCGTCCTCGAGGTAGAGGTGGCCGAGGAGCTCGCCCGTGACCCCCCCGGGGAGGGAAACCGCCTCTTCCCGGGGGGCAAAGCTCCCTAAGGCGTCCAGGAAGCTGACGAGCCCTTCACGGCTGTAGGGAACGAGGTCATCACTCAGCAAGGCAAATCTACCTCCCTAACCCCCTTTTCGGATATTCACCT
>NZ_SIJL01000025.1 GCF_004307015.1 Thermus thermamylovorans | reverse complement strand
CGCCTCATGGGGGACTGGCGCAAAGGGGAGGAGATCTTCACCGACCCCCGGCGGGGCAACTGCTACGCCTGCCACTCCGGCGACCCCCAGGAGGTGGCCTACGGCACCGTGGGGCCGGACCTGCGGGGCTACGGGGTGCGGGGCACCGACGAGGCGGTGCAGCGCTTCGTCTACGAGGTGGTCTACAACGCCTGGGCCTACTTCCCCTGCTCCCTCATGTACCGGGGCGGGGTGAACGGCTACTTCACCCCGGAGGAGGCGGCCCACATCGTGGCCTTCCTCCTCCACCCCGACTCCCCGGTGAACCGGGACCTGAGGAGGTGAGATCGTGAGGCGCCTTTGGACGCTTTTGCCCTTCGCCTTCCTGCTCCTTGTGGGGTCCTGGTTCGCCCGCACCCAGGGCCAGACCCCCCTGGACCCCTTCGAGGAGGCCATGCGCCAGCGGCAGATGTACCTGGAGACCTTCGGCATCCTCCCCGGGGAGCTCTACGTGGAGGAGGGGAAGGACCTCTTCTTCCGCAGGGGGCCTTCCGGGAAGACCCTGGAGGGGTGCGACTTCGGCAAGGGGCCGGGGGTGCTGGAGGGGGTCTACGCCATCCTCCCCAAGTACTTCCCCGACACGCGGCGGGTGGAGGATCTGGAGACCCGCATCCACAGCTGCATGCAGCGGGTCCAGGGCTTCCGGCCCGAGCAGATCTCCCGGGACGAGGTGCGGGCCCTGGTGGCCTACATCGCCTCCTTCTCCTCGGGGGCCCGGATCCAGGTGGAGCCCAAGCACCCCGCCGAGCTCGCCATGTACAACCTGGGCCGGGAGCTCTGGTGGCACCGGGCCGGGAGCCGGGACATGCACTGCGCCGCCTGCCACGGCCAGTACGCGGGCCGTAGGGTGCGCCTCTCCCCCTTGCGCAGCCCCGAGCAGGGCCTGGGCAACGAGTGGCCCGCCTACCGCTTCGAGGCGGACAAGCTCTACACCATGCAGGACCGCATCGCCTTCTGCTACGACTCCATCGGCATCCCCGCCCCCGAGTACTACTCCGAGCCCTACATCGCCCTCACCACCTACATCCTGGCGGAGGCGGGCCGGAGGGGGCACCATTTCCAGGAGCTCCCCTACTTCACGAGGTGAGGATGCGCCGCCGCGACCTTTTGGCCCTCCTGCCCCTCCTCCCCCTGGCCGCCCGGGCCCAGGGGGAGGGGGACTGGGTCCGGGCCTTCGGGGAGTTCCTCAGGCGCGTGCCCCCCGCGGGCTACCTGGTCCACCCCACGGAGGCCCGCGACCTCATGCTCTTCGAGCCCCTGATCCTGGACGTGCGCACGGAGGAGGAGCGCCGCCGGGGCTACATTCCCGGTTCCGTTCACCTTTACGCCGCGGAGGTGCCCGCGCGCCTCGAGGTCCTGCCCCAGGACAAGGAGGAGCTCATCCTGGTCTACTGCAACTCGGGGAGCGTGTCCATGGTGGTGGCCGCTTTCCTGCAGGCTTTGGGGTACAAGAACGCCAAGAACATCGCCCACGGCTTCAAGGGTTGGCTGGACGCCGGTTTGGAGGTGGAGGAGGCATGAGGAGGCTTTGGGCCTTAGGCGTTGTTCTGGGCTTGGCCCTGGGCCAGGCCCTGGTGGTGGAGGTTCGGGGTTCCTTGGAAGAGGTGGAGGCCAGGACCCTGGCGGCCCTGGAGGCGGTGGGGTTGAGGGTGGCCCTGCGGACCAATCTGGGGGAGCAGGTGCGCCAGGTGCACGACCCCACCTTCCCCGAGTACCGCCTCATCGTCCTGGCCCCGGAAGGGGGCAGCGTAGCCGCTGTGGCCCGGAACCCCATGGCGGCCATCCTCCTTCCCCCCACGGTCTTCCTCACCGGGGAGGGGGACCGTTTCCTGGTGGGCACCCTGGACGGCCGCCTCCTCTTCGGCATGCTGGGGGTCTACGAGGGACGGGTCCAGGCCCTCACCTGGCGGCTGGAGGCGGCCTTGGGCCGGCTCGGCCTGGTGCGCCGGCTCTCCCCCGCGGCCCTCCCCGACCCCCAGGGGGGGATGCTCCCCGCCCTCCTCTACCGGGTGCCCGGGGCCGAGGTGGAGGAGGTGGTCCTCCTGGTGGAGTCGGACCTGGCGGACCGGGGGCTCATCGTCCTGCCCCACCTCCAGGTGGGCCCGGCGACGGTGATCATGCCCTGCAAGAGCGAGTGGGCCTGGGTCATGTTTACCGCCCAGCCCCTGGGGGGCTTCGCCGCCCCCTGCCGCTTCTTCGCCCTGCAGGTGGGGGAGGACGTGCTGGTGGGGGCCATCGAGCCCCTGCTCATGACCATCATGCCCGGGGTCGTGGGCTCGAGGGCGGTTACAATGCTGCAAGAGGCCAGGGCGGTTATGGCGGAGGTCCTGGAGGGCCTGGGGGCCGAGCCCTACCGGCCTGGCCCCTAGAGGAGGGAGCATGCAGAAGGTCAACCGGCGACAGGTGCTGAAGCAGGGGGCCGTCCTTGCGGCGGCCGGGGCCTTGGGCCAGGGCTTCGCCCGGGAGTTCTACGCCTCCCCCCCCACCCTTCTCCCCCGCACCCGCAGGCCCCGGGTGGTGGTGGTGGGGGGCGGCTGGGGCGGGGTCACCGCGGCCCGGCAGCTGGTCCAGCTGGGGGTGAACGCCGAGGTGGTCCTGGTGGAGCAGCGGGGCTACTTCATGTCCTGCCCCATCTCCAACCTGTTCCTGGCGGGGATCAAGCCCCTGGAGTTCCTGGTCTTCGACTACACCAACGTGGTCAAGGACGGGGTGATCTTCGTCCAGGACCGGGTCTTGGAGATCAACCGCGACCGCCGCCTGGTGCGCACCACCGGGGGCTACCTGGCCTACGACTTCCTGGTCCTGGCCCCGGGGATCGAGTACATGTACGAGGCCATCGAGGGCTACGCGGAGGTGAAGGCCCTCATGCCCGTGGCCTTCAAGCCCTTCGAACACGTGGCCCTGCGGCGGATGATCGACCGCTTCGAGGAGGAGGGCGGGGAGCTGGTCCTCTCCATCCCCAGGCCCCCCTACCGCTGCCCCCCGGGGCCCTACGAGCGGGCGGCGGTGCTGGCCTGGCGGCTTAAGAGCAAGGGGGTTAAGGGCAAGGTCATCGTCCTGGACGCCAACGAGGGCCCCATCTCCAAGGGGCCGGGCTTCCTGGCGGCCTACAACGACCTCTACAAGGACTACCTGGAGTACATCCCCCGGGCCGAGGTGAAGGCGGTGGACTACGAGCGCAAGGTGGTGAAGACGGAGTTCGACGAGTACCCCTTCGCCCTGGCCAACATCGTCCCCCCCATGAAGGCCAGCGACCTGGTGCGCCAGGCGGGCCTGGGGGAGCGCTGGGCCAACGCCGCCATCCCCTACTTCCACTCCGAGCGGGACGACCGGGTCTACCTGCTGGGGGACATCATCGGCAACGTGCCCTACCCCAAGAGCGGCCACGTGGCCCACGTTTCCGGGACCATCGTGGCCCGGCAGATCGCTGAGCGCCTCCAGGGCAAGGCGGCCACCGCCGTCACCCTGGAGTTCCCCAGCAACATCTGCTACTCCTACGTGAACTCCGAGGAGGCCATCTGGGTGGCCCACCAGCACGGCTGGGACGAGGCTGCCCGCCGCCTCACCCAGCAGGCCAACGTGGACAACCAGCGTTCCTCCGCCAACAGTGAGGCGGCTATGGGTTGGGCCTTGGGCATCTGGAGCACCATGTTCGGGCCCGCCTGAGGCCCCCAGGCCCCCGCCCTTCTCGGGGCGGGGGTTTCCCTTCGGGCAGAAGGATACCTTGGGAGGGTAGATGGATAGGAGAAAATTTTTCCGGCTCATAGGGGCGGGGAGCCTTCTGGGCCTCCTCAAGGCCAAGGCCCAGGGGAGCCCTTGGCGGGAGGAGACCTTCGCCCCCTTGCGGGGCCTAGGAACCCCCTTGCAGGAGTACGGGACCCGGAGCCCCTTCGAGGAGGAGGTGATCCGCTACATCTCCCCGGGCCTGCGCACCCGGCACTCGGGGGCGAGCTTCGCCCCCCTGGAAAAGCTGGACGGGGTCCTCACCCCCAACGGCCTCTTCTTCGAGCGGCACCACGCCGGGGCCCCCCAGGTGGACCCGGAACACTACCGCCTGGTGATCCACGGCATGGTGGAGCGTCCCCTGGCCTTCACCTTGGAGGACCTGAAGCGCTTCCCCTCCGTGACCCGCACCTACTTCATCGAGTGCGCGGGCAACGGGCAAAACGGCTACCGCAACCCCCCGGACCCCGAGCTCACCGCCACCCGCAGCCGCGGCCTGGCCTCCAACGCCAGCTGGACGGGGGTGCCCCTGGCCCTCCTCCTCAAGGAGGCGGGGGTGAAGCCCGGGGCCAGGTGGCTCATCCCCGAGGGGATGGACCCCGCGGCCTACACCCGTTCCCTGCCCCTGGAGAAGGGGATGGAGGACGTGCTGGTGGCCTACGGGCAAAACGGGGAGGCCCTCCGGCCCGAGCAGGGCTACCCCGTGCGCCTGGTGGTGCCGGGCTGGGAGGGGTCCATCCAGGTGAAGTGGCTAAGGCGCATCCTGGTCACCGACCTGCCCGCCATGGCCAAGGACGAGACCAGCGAGTACACCGACCTTATGGCCGACGGCCGGGTTCTGGCCTTCACCTGGATCATGGAGCCCCAGTCCATCCTCACCTACCCCTCGGGCCTCCAGCGGATCCAGCCCGGCTTCCACGAGATCCGGGGCCTCGCCTGGAGCGGCTTCGGCCGGGTGCGCCGGGTGGAGGTCTCCTTCGACGAGGGGCGCTCCTGGCGGCGGGCGGCCCTGGAGGGCCCCGTGGAACCCCTGGCCTTCGTGCGCTTCAAGCTCCCCTGGTACTGGGACGGGAGGGAGGTGGTCCTGTGGAGCCGGGCCTGGGACGAGAAGGGGCACACCCAGCCCACCCGGGAGGAGTTCTTCCGGCGCTGGGGCCGGAACAACCGCTACCACTACAACGCCATCCAGGCCTGGCGCATCCTGCCCGACGGCCGGGTGGTGAACGGGGACCGGCCCCTGGAGGGGGCCAGCCTGCCTCCGGCCACCGCCGGGGGGTGTGGCGGGGAGGTGCTGGATGTTTAGGCTCCTGGCCCTCCCCCTCCTGGCCCTGGCCCTCACCGCCCTGGCGGCCCGCTACGGCCTGGGCCCCCCTTTGACGGAGGAGGCGGTGGCCGCCTACGACCTCCGCCCCATCGTCCTCCCCGACGGCCGGGGCCTGCCCCCCGGGGAGGGGCGGGTGGCTGAGGGGGAGCGCATCTACCAGGCGAGGTGCGCCTCCTGCCACGGGGCTACCGGGGAGGGCTACCCCTTCAACCGCCTGGTCTCCGAACCCTTCCCCATCACCCCGGAGATGGAGCCCGCGGAGTACGCCATCGGCAACTACTGGCCCTACGCCACCACCCTCTTCGACTACATCCGCCGGGCCATGCCCTTCGGGGACCCGGGCACCCTCACCGACGAGGAGGTCTACCACCTGGTGGCCTGGCTCCTCTACATGAACGGGATCACCGACCTGGACGACCCCATCAACCAGGATACCCTGCCCCAGATCCGCATGCCCGCCCGGGAGCTTCTGGACCTGGACCCCGAGACCGCCCGCCGCTTCCCCTGGCTCACCCTGCCTTAGGATGGAGGCATGACCCTTTCCCTCGGTGCCGCCTTTTTGGCGGGGGTCCTCTCCTTCCTCTCCCCCTGCGTTCTCCCCCTCGTGCCCGCCTACCTCTTCTACCTGGGGGGGGAGCGGGGAAGGCCCTTCTTCAACGCCCTGTTCTTCGTCCTGGGCTTCGGGGCCGTGTTCTTCTTCCTGGGCCTGCCCTTCACCCTCCTGGGGGGGCTTCTCTTCGAGCACCGCCAGACCCTGGCCCGGGTGGGGGGAGGTATCCTGATCCTCCTGGGCCTCTACCTCCTGGGCCTGAGGCCCAAGTGGGGGGTGAACCTCCGCTACCAGGGGGAGACGGCCCGCCCCCTGGGGGCCCTCCTCTTCGGGGCCACCCTGGGCCTGGGCTGGACCCCTTGCATCGGCCCCATCCTGGGGGCCATCCTCACCCTCACCGCGGTAGGGGGTGGGGTGGGCTTCCTCCTGGCCTACATCCTGGGGTTGGCGGTGCCCTTCCTCCTGGTGGCCCTCTTCGCCGACCGGGTTAGGGACTGGATCCGCCGGGCGGGCCGGCTTTCCCACTATGTGGAGCGGCTTGCGGGGGTGGTCCTCCTCCTGGTGGGGGCGCTCCTCCTCACGGATAGCTGGACCGCCCTGAACGCCTTCTTCATCCGCATCACCCCGGAGTGGTTGCAGCGCTACCTCTAGCCCCGGGCCGGGACGCCTGTCCCGTGCCCCTCCCCTAGACTGAGTAGGATGCTGGTCCGCCTCGAGGCCATCGGCAAGCGCTTCGGCCGGGACTGGGTGTTCCGTAACCTCTCCTTCCGCCTGGAAAAGGGAGAGGTGGTGGCCCTCCTGGGCCCCAACGGTTCGGGCAAGACCACCCTCCTGCGCCTCATGGCGGGGCTTTTGAAACCCACCCGGGGACGGGTGGTCCGGGAAGGGCAGGCCCTTTTCCTCCCCAACCCTCCGGCCTTCCACCGCCACCTCACCGCCCGGGAGCACCTCCTCTACGACCTGGCCTTCCACGGCCGTGAGGGGGACTGGCGGGAGGCCCTCCGCCGCTTCCGCCTACCCGAGGACCTTCCCCTCGCCGCCTTTTCCAGCGGCATGCGGAAGCGCCTGGCCCTGGCCCGCCTCCACCTCCTCCGGCCCGACCTCTGGCTTCTGGACGAGCCGGAAACCGCCCTGGACCGGGAGGGGCGGGACCTCCTCACCGCCCTCCTGGGGGAGGCCCGTCAGGAGGCGGGGGTGGTCCTGGCCACCCACGACCGGGGCCTGGCCCTGGCGGTGGCCGACCGCGCCCTGGAGCTGGAGGGGGCGTGAAGGCTTCCCGCCCCCCCTTGGACAGGCCCCCCGCAGGGCCGAGGGGAGGGGTGCAGGCCCTGGGGCCTTTGCGGAAGGTCTTCCTCCTGGCCCTGAGGGACCTGCGCCTGGAGGTCCGGGACCGCGCCGGCCTCCTCTCCGTGCTGGCCTTCTTTGCGGTGATGCTCTTCATCATGGCCCTGGCCCTGGGACCGGACGAGGGGCCCCTGCGCCAAGCGGCCCCCGGCGTCCTCTGGGTGGCCCTGGCCTTTGGCAGCACCCTCCTTGCTACCCGGGCCTTCGCCTTGGAGGTGGAGGAGGGCACCTTGGACGACCTCCTCCTCACCCCGGGGAGCAAGGAGTGGATTTACTTCGGCAAGCTCCTCTTCCAGATGCTCCTCCTCCTGCCCCTGGCCGCCTTGGCCCTCCTCATGGCCGCAGGCCTCTTCTACCTCCCCCTGGAGCGGGGGCTTTACCTCTTTCTCACCCTGGCCCTGGGGGTCCTGGGCTACACCAGCGTGGCCACCTTCTACGCGGGGCTCCTGGCCCGGCTCCGAGGCCGGGAGGTGCTCTTGCCCCTGCTCCTTTTCTCCCTGGTGGTCCCGGTGGTCTTGGCCGCGGTGCGGGCCACCACGGGGCTTTTGGAGGGGCTGCCCTTGGCGGAGGTGGCCCCGTGGTGGCAGCTCCTCCTGGTCTTCGACGTGGTCTACCTCACCGCCAGCGCCCTCCTCTTCCCCGTGATCCTGGAGGGATAGCGGGTGGGGGTAGGGGGGCACAAACTTCTAACCCCGCCTTGGGCTATCCTGATCCTCAGGGAACTAGGAGGCAGACGATGACGGAAGCCCGCAAACCCCACCGTCCGGATGCCCTGACCTGGGGGCTTTTGGGCCTAGGCCTATTCCTCCTGCCGGCAGGGCTTTACGTGGCCCTCACCGCACCCCCCGACGTGAACCAGGGCTTTTTGGTGCGCATCATGTACCTGCACGTGCCCACGGCCTGGCTGGGGTACCTGGCCTTCTTCGTCACCTTTCTCTACTCCCTCCTCTACCTCTTCCGGCAGAACCCCAAGCACGACCGGGTGGCCCTGGCGAGCGCGGAGATCGGTCTGGTCTTCATGGGCCTGGCCCTGGTCACCGGGATGCTTTGGGCCCGGCCCACCTGGGGGGTCTACTGGACCTGGGAGCCCCGGCTCACCACCACCGCCATCCTCTTTGCCGTCTACGTGGGCTACTTCCTCCTCCGGGGGGCCATCGAGGACCCGGAGCTGCGCCGCAAGGCGGCGGCGGCGGTGGGGATCCTCGGCTTCATCAACGTGCCCATCAGCTACATGTCGGTAAAGTGGTGGCGCAGCCTGCACCAGACCCAGTCCATTGACTTGACCACCGGCCGCATCAACATGGCCCCGGAGATGTTCCAGGCCTTGATGTTCAATCTGCTGATCTTCACCCTCCTCTACCTGGCCTTCGTGCGCTTCCGGGGCTTTTTGGCGGAGCGGGAGGCCGGGGGGGAGGAGGCGGAGGCCTTGGGCCTCGAGGCGAGAAAGGAGGAAGCGTGAGCGAGGTCTTCGTCATCTGGGTCTACGCCCTCACCTACCTCACGATTTTCGGCTACCTGGGCTACCTCTTCTGGCGCTACCGGAGGGTGCGGTGAGGAGGAAGTACCTCTTAGGCATCCTGATCATCCTGGGAGCCTTGGGCTACATGCTCTTCGGCGGCCTGGGGCGGAACCTGGTCTACTTCGTCACCCCCTCGGAGTACTTCCTGGAGGAGGCGCGCTACCAGAACCGCCCCCTGCGCCTGGGGGGGCTGGTGAAGGAGGGCACTGTGGCCTACGACCGGGACTCCCTGGAGCTCCGCTTTGTCCTCACCGACGGGGTCAAGGAGGTGCCCGTCTACCACCGTGGCACCCCGCCGGGGATGTTCCGGGAGGGGCAGGGGGCGGTGGTGGAGGGGCGTTTCCAAGGGGGGGTCTTCCAGAGCACCAACCTCTTGGTGAAGCACTCCGAGGCCTACCAGGCCCCTGAGGCGGGTTGGACCCCCGAGGAGGTACGCCGGCTGCTTCAGGAGGCGAGGTGAACCCAGCCCTCCTTGGCAACCTGGGGGTGACCCTGACCCTGGCCTTCAGCCTTCTGGGGGCGGTGCTGGCCCTTCTGGCCTACTTCCAGGGGGATGGTCGTTACCTGCGGGGGGCTAGGGCTTTGGTCCTCCCGGCCTTCCTCTCCGCCCTGGCGGCCTTCCTGGCCCTGGAGTGGGCCCTCCTCACCCACGACTTCAGCCTGGCCTACGTGGCCCGGAACCACTCCACCCAGGATCCCCTCTGGGTGACCCTGGTGACTCCCTGGGCGGCCCTTGAGGGGAGCATCCTCCTCTGGGGGCTCCTCCAGACCTTCTACACCTGGCTCGCCAGCCGCAAGGCCCTGGACCCCTGGCGGGCCTCGGTGGTCCTGGCGGTGCTCTTCGGGGTGCAGAGCTTTTTCTTCGGGGTCATGGCCACCATCGCCAGCCCCTTCGAGACCCTGCCCAACCCCCCGGCGGACGGGGTAGGCCCCAACCCCCTCCTGCAGAACCACTGGATGATGGCCGTCCACCCCGTGCTCATGTACCTGGGCTTCGTGGGGCTCAGCGTCCCCTTCGCCTACGCGGTGGCGGCCATGGCCACCCGGCGCTACCAGACCTGGGTGGAGGAGACCCGCTGGTGGACCCTCATCGCCTGGGGCTTCCTCACGGCGGGCAAGGTGGCGGGGATGTGGTGGGCCTATGAGGTCCTGGGCTGGGGTGGGTACTGGGGCTGGGACCCGGTGGAGAACGCCAGCTTCCTGCCCTGGCTGATGGCCACGGCTTTCCTGCACACGGCCATCGTGCAGCAGACCCGGGGGGCCTTCAAGGTCTGGAACTTCGCCTTTATCACCCTAGCCTTCGCCGCCACGGTGCTCGGCACCTTCATCACCCGAAGCGGCATCATCATGTCGGTGCACGCCTTCGCCGAGGGGCCGGTGGGGCCAGCTTTCCTGGGCTTCTTCCTGGTGAGCACCGCCTTGGGCCTCGGCCTCCTGTCGCAGGTGGCCCGGGAGGTGCGGGACACGGCGGTTTTCCGGCTCCTCTCCCGGGAGGGGGCTTTGCTCCTGGGGGCTTTCTTCTTCTCCGGCTGGGCCCTGGTGGTTCTCTTCGGCACCTTCTACCCCCTTCTGGTAGAGGCCTTCACCGGGGCCAGGGTGAGCGTGGGGGCCCCCTTCTTCGACCAGGTCTCCATCCCCATCGGGGTGGGCCTCCTCCTCCTCATGGGCATCGGCCCCCTCCTCCCCTGGCGCCGGACCCGGGCCGAGGTCTTCCGCAACCTCTACCTCCTCCTCCTGGTCCTCGCCCTGGGTACCCTGGTGGGTCTCCTCCGGGGCTACACCCCAGGGGCCTCCCTGGCGGTGGGCCTTTTCCTCTACAACCTGACCGCCATCTTCCTCCTCGCCCGGGAGGGGGTGCTGGCCCGCCTAAAGGCCGGCCTTTCCCCCTGGGGCTTCCTGGAAAACCGCAGGCGGGTGGGGAGCTTGGTGGTCCACTTCGGCGTGGCCCTCATGGCCCTGGGGATCGCCTTTAGCCAGGCCTACCGCCTGGAGCAGGAGCGCACCCTCTACCGGGGGCAGGCCTGGGAGGTGGCCGGCGTGCGCATGGAGTTCTTAGGGGTCAGGGCCCGGGACGAGGGGCGGCGGTTCGCGGTGGAGGCCCACCTGCGCACGGACCGCTTCGGGGACGTCTACCCCAGGCTCAACTTCTACCCCCAGATGCAGGGGCCCCTGGCCACCCCGGTGGTGCTCTACACCCCCGTGGACGACTTCTATTTCGTCCTCATGGACTTCGACCGGGAGGAAGGCCAGTGGGCTTCCATCCGGCTCATCGTCACCCCCATGGTCTTCTGGATGTGGGTGGCCGGGGGGCTGATGGCCTTGGGAACCCTGTACATCCTTTGGCCCGTGAGGAGGCCGGAGGAGGCCAAGGGGGTGAGCCCGGCGTGATGCTTCCCGTGGGGAACAGCCTGAGGGGCTGGCTCTGGGTGCTTCTGGTCCTGGGCCTGGGGGGGCTGTTCCTCTGGGGGATGCAGCGGGATCCCCGGGAGCTTCCCTCGGTCTTGGCCCAGGAGCGCCGCCCCGCCCCGGACTTCACCCTACCCCTCCTTCCCCCGTACCGGGGGGAGTGGGGGGAAACCCTGCGCCTGGCCGACCACCTGGGCCAAAGGCCCATCCTCCTCAACTTCTGGGCCAGCTGGTGCTTCCCCGCCTGCTACGAGGAGGCCCCGGTCCTGGAGGAGGCTTGGCGGCGTTACCGCGACCGCGTCCTCTTCCTGGGGGTGAACGTCCAGGACCGGGAGGCCGATGCCCTGCGCTTTGTGGGCCAGTTCGGCCTCACCTTCCCCAGCGTCTTCGACCCCCGGGGCCGGGTGGGGGTGGACTACGGGATGTACGGGGTGCCCGAGACCTTCGTCATCGACGGGGAGGGCCGGGTGATGGTCCGGCACGCGGGGGCCATCGACCGTTTTACCCTGGAGCGCTACCTGCAGGAGGTGCTGCGGTGAGGTTTTGGCTCTGGTTGCTCCTGGCCCTGGGGATGGGGGCGTGGGCCCAGGGGGAACCGCCCCCCGACCTCTCCCCGGAGGTGTTCGCCATCGCCCGGGAGCTGCGCTGCCCGGTCTGCCAGGGGGAGTCCACGGCGGAGTCCAACGCCGGGGTGGCGGTGGAGATGCGCCGCATCATCGCGGAGATGCTGGCGGAGGGCCGCACCCGGGAGGAGATCCTGGCCTTTTTCGTGGAGCGCTATGGGGAGTGGGTGCTCTACGAGCCACCGAGGCGGGGGATTACCCTTTGGGTTTGGGTTCTTCCCTTCCTGGGGATGGGGCTTTTGGGCCTGGCCCTTTTGGGTTACTTCCGCCCCAAGAAGGCCCTTCCTCCGGAGGTGCTGGAGGAGGCGGAGCGCCGCCTAAGGGAGCAGGAAACCTGATGGCTACGCTGTTTTTCCTGTCGCTTTTGCTTCTGGGCCTCTTCCTGGCCCTGAGGCCGCTTCTGGGCCCCAAGGAGCCCTTTCCGGAACCGCCCAGGCGCGAGGACCTGCTCAGGGAGCTGGAGGTTTTGAAGGAAGAGGCCCGCCTTGCCGAGGGGGAGGAGAAGAAGNGAGGTTTTGAAGGAAGAGGCCCGCCTTGCCGAGGGGGAGGAGAAGAAGCTGGCCCTGGCCCGGGTGGTGGAGCTGGAGAGGGCCCTGGAGGGCTGGCGCCCCCCCAAGCCCCTCTCCTTCCGCCCCTTTCCCGTGGCCCTGGCCCTGGGGGTGGTGGTCCTTTTGGGGGTTTTTCTCTGGCAGCACACCCTACCCCGCTTGCCAGGGGAGATCACCGTAACCATGCGGGCCGAGGCCCGGGAGCTCAGGGACCTCCAGACCCAGGCCCGGCGCACGGGGGCCGTGGAGGACCTCCTGGCCTGGGGCAGGCGGGCCTACGAGCTTCAGGTCTTCGAGCAGGCGGCGGAGGCCTACCTCCAGGTCCTGCAGCAGGACCCCCGGAACGTGGAGGCGGTGCGCCGGGTGGGCATCCTTCTCTTCCTGGGGGGGAGGCCTGAGGAGGCGGAGCTCTTCCTGAGCATCGCCCAGCACGCCGACCCCCAGGCGGCAGAGGGTTGGCTCTTTCTGGGCAACCTCTACTTCCAGGAGGGGCGGATGGAGGAGGCGGTGGCCGCCTGGGAGCGGTACGGGGAAGCGGGGGGTGAGCCTGGACGGGTGGCGGCCCTCCAGGCCATGGCCCGGGCCCGGGCCCAGGGGGGAGGGGACGGCCGGAGCGTGTACCAGGCCCATTGCGCCGCCTGCCACGGGGCCGAGGCGCAGGGGGGGTCGGGGCCCAGGCTTAGGGGCAACCCCGTGGTGCGGGTGCCGGAGGCGGTGCGGGAGATCGTCCTGAGGGGCCGGGGCACCATGCCCCCCGTGCCCCTTGGGGAGAAGGAGCTGGAGGCCCTCCTGGAGTACTTGGCGGGCCTCTAGGGGAGGTGGGCTTGCGGGGCGGTAAAAAGAACCTCAGGCGGCGCGACCTGGTCTTCTACCTGCCTGTGGCGGTGGCCGGGGGGTTTTTCCTCTGGTTCGGGGTGCGGGTGTACAACCTGGGCCTGCGGGAGAGACCCCGTCCGGGGGAGCCGGTCTGGCGGGAAGGCCCCCGGGTGGCGGTGGTCCGGCGGGGGGAACTCGGCCTCTGGGAGGCCCGGCCCTTCGAGTATCCCCTTGCCCAGGGCCCCCTGCGGGCCTTTTTGCTGCGCCTTCCCGCACCGGCCCCTGGGGGGCTTTCCCTAGGGGAAGAGCACTACATCGCCCTGAGCCGTATCTGCACCCACCAGTTCTGCACCCTGAACTACGTGCCCGACCCCGAGGCGGGCTCCCTCCTCTACAACTTCCGCCACAAGCGCCCCTTCCTGGGCTGCCCCTGCCACTTCGGCGCCTTCGACCCCCTCCTCGGGGGGAAGGCCGTCTACGGCCCCCCCCGCCATCCCCTCCCCCGGCTGCGGCTGGAGGTGGAGGGAGAGACCCTCCTGGCCACGGGGCACGAGGTGCCCCTGCGCCCCCTGGAGGGGGGACGCGCCCCTTGCGGGAGGAGCGAGGCGTAATATGCGCCACGACGGGGGCCCCAAAAGGGCCATGGGTGCGCCCCCTCTCCTTTCCCCGGCGGGGCCACCGCTACCGAGGGGCGCCGGCCACCCCCCAGGGACTCCGCCCCCGGGGGGGCTGGCGGAAGGGTGCCCAGGGCCCCCGCTGGGCAAGGGGGCGAGGGGTTTCGGCCTCAGAGCGCCTGCCGGATGGCCTCGGCGTCCTCCTTGCGGTAGCCGTAGAGGGTGACCTCGAGGGTGTCCGGGGCCCTCTTGATCTCCTCCAGCATCGCCTGGGCCACCTTCGCCACAGGCAACCCCCCCACCCCGGTGCCCAGGAGAGGGAAGGCCACGGTCTTGAGGCCCAGCTCCCCCGCCTTTTCCAGGGCGCTCCTGGTGGCCTGGCGCACGCTCTCTAGGCTTGCGGGCTCGTCCCCCAGGACGGCAGCGTGGATCACGTAGCGCACCCCCAGGTTCCCCCCTCCCGTGACCGCCGCCTCGCCCACCCGGATGGGGCCGATGCGGTCGCATTCCTCCTGGATGGAGAGCCCCCCTTTCCTGAGGATGGCCCCTGCCACCCCGGCCCCGAGCTTCAGGTGGTTGTTGGCGGCGTTGACGATGGCGTCCCCCTGGAACTCGGTGATATCCCCTTCGGCTACGCGGATGCGGGCCATGTCCTCATTTTCCCGTAGAATGGGCCTGATGTCACGGGACCTTTTGGGCCTTGC
The DNA here is from genome assembly GCF_004307015.1 of Thermus thermamylovorans. Lineage (NCBI taxonomy): Bacteria > Thermotogati > Deinococcota > Deinococci > Thermales > Thermaceae > Thermus > Thermus thermamylovorans. The sequence continues at coordinate 1,244 of NZ_SIJL01000025.1, read as the reverse complement.
GGGGCGGATCGTCATGGTGACCGGGGCGGGCCGGGGTTTTGGCCGTGCCATCGCCCACGGCTACGGGCGCAACGGGGCCACGGTCATCGCCGTGGACCCCGACGTGGAGCTGGCCACCTCCGTGGCCTCGGAGGTGGAGGCCCTGGGGGCCACCGCCATCCCCATCCGGGGGGATATGAGCGTGGTTTTGGACGTGACCGCCACCTTCGAAAAGGTGGAGGAGCTCTTTGGCCTCCTGGACGGCATCGTCCACGTGACCACTGCCGAGAGCAAAACCCCCTTCGTGGAGCTTCTGGAAGGGGAGTGGTACGACCTCATGAGCCAGGACGTGAAGTCCAGCCTCTACGTTCTCCAGCAGGGCCTGCGCCACCTGGCGGGGGGCGGTTTCGTCACTGTGGTCCTGCCTCCTGCGGCCCGGATGGAGCCCCACACCCTCTCCGTGCGCCGGGCGGTGGAGGGGCTTATCGAGGGGGCGAGCCGGGCCTTCCCCGGGGTGCGGGTGAACGGGGTGATCCCGTCTCGGGACCCGGTGGGGGAGGAACACGACCAGGCCCTGGTGCGGGCGGCCTTGGGCCTGGGTTCTATGGTTTCCGAGGGCATCCGCGGGGTGGTGCTGGAGGTCCAGCTTCCCGAGCCTCCCCTCTCCTCCGAGATCTACGAGCTTCTGCGGGAAGTGCCATGAAGTGTCCTTACTGCGGCCATTCCGACACCCGGGTGGTGGACTCCCGCCCCTCCGACGAGGGGGCGGCCATCCGCCGCCGCCGGGAGTGCCCGGGCTGTGGCCGCCGCTTTACCACCTACGAGCGGGCCCAGCTGGAGCCCCTCATGGTGATCAAGCGGGACGGTCGGCGGGAGCCCTTCAACCCGGACAAGCTCCTAAGGGGCCTCCTGCTGGCCTGCGAAAAGCGTCCCGTGAGCCAGGAGACCCTTAGGCACTTCGCCTATACCTTTGAGGACCAGGTGGCGGGGCCCGAGATCTCCTCGGAGGAGATCGGCCTCAAGGCCATGGCCTTTCTGCGGGACCTGGACCAGGTGGCCTACATCCGCTTTGCCTCCGTCTACCGGGAGTTTGACTCGGTGGAGCGCTTCATCGAGGAAATCCGCCACCTGGGGGGTGTTGACAAAAGGGAAGAGGGTTGATAGCATGGCTTTTGCTGCGCGGGCGAAGGCCCAAGCAGGGGGATCTTGAAAGGGGGAAAGCAGGGCGGCCACTCCAGCGCTAAACGCCTTCAGGGCGTTTTTCT
>NZ_SIJL01000024.1 GCF_004307015.1 Thermus thermamylovorans | reverse complement strand
GCTCCGCCACCAGGATGGGCCCGACGGGAAAGAGGGTACCCTCCACGTCCCGGCCCCCCACCCGGAGGAAGTCGGGGCTGGCCACCCCGTGGGTCTGGTAGATGAGCCCGGCGTAGCCCCGCTCCCTCAGGGTCCTTTGGGGCAGGACCGCCGGGGTGCCGCTCGCCCCCACCAAGACGGCATCGGGCCTCCGGGCGAGGATCCTGAGCACCTGGCCCGTCACCGAAGTGTCGGTGCGGGCGTAGCGCTCGCTGGCCAGCACCTGCAGGCCCTTGGCCCGGGCCTCGGCCTCAAAGAAACGGGCCCAACCTTCCCCGTAAGAATCATTGAAACCAATGTAGGCTACGGTACGAAGTCCTCGATGCGTCATGTCAGTCACTACCGCCCTAGCCATTATTTCTTCAGTTGGTGTAACCTGGAAGACCCAGAACCGCTGCTCATCAACAGGATACGAGATGTCTTTGCTGGGTCCCGTAGAAAGATTAGGAATCCTGGCTTCAGCGATTGCCGGGATTATTGCGAGAGCAGAGGCGCTGAGCGTAGGGCCAATAATTGCCACCGCCCCCTCTTCAATTAAGCGTCGTACATTGCGGACGCTTTGAGTTGGATCTGTTGCATCGTCTAGAATAACAAACTGCACTCGGCGGCTTGCTATACCCCCAGTCCTATCGACGATTTCTTGAAGAAGAAGCGCCGTGTTTCTTTGAGGGATACCCAAGGCTGCTGCAGGCCCTGTAGAGGAAACTGTTACCCCAATCTTCACTACACCTTGCTGGCCTAAAGCAAAAGTTACTAAGAAAGAACCCAAGATTAGAAGCCGAACCACCTGTCGCCTCATCGTTAACCTCCCTTATGCCTTAACCGGCGGTTCGCCGGTTAGAGCCCAGTTTGGTTATATGCCCACCCTTTCCTTCACCGGCGGCGTGCCGTAGCTGTAGAAGGTCGTCGGCAGGTTGCCCCCGAACCAGATGCTGCTCTTCTCCAGGTCGTTCACGTTGGTCACATCCCAGACCACGGTTTTCCAGGTGGGGTCGAAGATGAGGTAGCCGGTGTCCCCGAAGAGCTCCACGCGCGTTCCTCCGGGTTCAAAGACGTACATGAAGTAGGCCTGGGTAGTGCCGTGCTTACCGGGGCCGGCCTCAATGGGGATGTCGTATTCCATGCAGAGGTCGGCCAGGTCCATGAGGTGCTGGGGGTAGCCGTACCAGAAGGCGATGTGGTGGAAGCGGGCCCGGGAACCCGTGGCGTCCCGCATGAGGCCGATCTCGTGCACCAGGGGGCTCACGGAAAGCCAGGCCCCGAGCTCTTCGCCTTCCCCCCTGATCTTCTGTTCCCTGAGCTTGAAGCCCAAGACTTCCTCGAAAAAGCGGCGGTTGGAGGTAACCTCAGCGCAGAGGCAGTTGACGTGGTCGATGCGCCGCACGGGTACCCCCCTTAGAGGGCGCTTCGAGGGACGGTTTTTCAAGCGGCTCTGCTTTTCCGGGGGAGCTTGGTAGTACTCCACCTCGAAGAGGAGCTCCATCCTGTGCCCATCGGGGGTGCGGAAGCGGTAGGCAGGCCCGTGACCCAGGTCGCCTTCGGTCCACCCTTCCCCAAGCCTCGAGGCTTGCAGCGCTTTGATGCGCCTTTCCAGGGCCTCAGGAGAGGCGGTGCGCCAGGCCACGTGCCCCAGGCCCGGCTCCTTGGCCTCGGTTACCTTCAGAGAATGGTGGTACCAGTCCTCGTAGGCCCGCAGGTACACCGACTGCCCCTCGCGGGCGGTTTCCTCGAGGCCCAAAATCTCCTTGAAGAACCAGAGGGTACCCTCAGGGTTGGGGGTATAGAGCTCCACATGCGCCAGCTGAACGACGTCAAAGCTTTCCATCTACAGCCTCCCTTCTTCCTCCATGCGCAGGATTTCTTGGATGACCTCCGCCCCGCGGTTGGCGGCGGGCAAGCCGCGGAACAGGAAAGCCAGCCCCACCACCGCGCTGAGCTCCTCATAGGTGGCCCCTGCCCTCCTGGCGGCGATGGCGTGGAGGCGGGCGGCGTCGGAAAGGTCCATGAGGAGCATGCCGAAGAGCATGAGCTGGGCGGTCTTCACGTCAAAGCAAGCCGGGTACATGAGCCGGGCCCTTAGCTCTTCTTGCAGGCGCAGGGTGTCAGGGTCCAGGCGGGCTAGGAGATCGGTGCGGGCCTGGATCCTGGGGGGAACGAAGCCGATGAGTTCCCGGTAGCGCTCCCGGAGGTCTTCCATCTCTTTCTCGGACATCCTGAGCGGTAGGTTGGCCACTTGCTCCTCCCTTTTGGCGGTTTCACGCCCGGCCTGCGTTCCTGGGACGTTTGTCCCTTAGGCTAGGTCAGAGGTCTTGGTAGCTCAAGGGCACCGTTCAACATAGGCGAAACACTTGTTCCGTTATCCCGAAAAAGGGGCTCGGCGTGTAACCTGGAGGCGGTTACCCTCGGAGGTGAGGCCCATGCTGGGAACGGTGCAGAAGGTGGGCGAGGTTTTGGAGCTCTTCACCCGGGAGCGTCCGGAATGGGGGGTGAGTGAGGTGGCCAAGGCTCTGGGCCTGCCCAAGTCCAGCGCCCACGCTCTCCTGGCCACCTTGGCCCAGATCGGGCTTTTGAAGCGGAGCCGGGAAGGGCGCTACCGCTTGGGTTGGCGCATCCTAGCCCTTGCCCAAGTCCTCCTCTACACGAGCTCCTGGCGGCAGGAGGCCCGGCGGGCCATGGAGGAGCTGGTGGCCCGCTTCGGGGAGACCACCCACCTGGCGGTCCTGGAGTGCGGGCGTGTGGTCTACGTGGACAAGCTGGAGGGTACCCGGGCGGTAAAGGTGGCCACCACGGGGGTTGGCGTGGAGCTTCCTGCCCACTGCAGTGGTGTGGGCAAGGTCCTCCTGGCCTTCCGCTCCTGGGAAGAGGTGGAGAGCATCGTCGCCGAGCGGGGTATGCCTGCCTTCACCCCTAACACCATCACCACCCTGGATGAGCTTAGGACCGAGTTGCAGGCGGTGCGGGAGCGGGGGTACGCCTACGACATCGAGGAGGTGGTGCCGGAGCTCTGCTGCGTGGCCGCCCCCATCCGGGACCACACCGGGGAGGTGGTGGCCGCCATGAGCCTTTCCGTCCCCTTTTACCGTTTCCAGCAGCTGAAGGAGGAGTACCGCAGGGCCATCCTCGAGGCCACCCGCGCTGTCTCTGAACGCCTGGGCTACATGGGGGAGGAGGTATGGATAAGGTCAAGGTGGCGGTCCTAGGCTCCGGGAATATCGGCACGGACCTGGTGTACAAGCTTCTGAAGAACCCAGGGCACATGGAGCTGGTGGCGGTGGTGGGGATAGACCCCGCTTCCGAGGGACTGGCCCGGGCTAGGGCCCTGGGTTTGGAGGCCAGCCACGAGGGCATCGCTTATCTCCTGGGGAGGCCCGAGATCCGCATCGTTTTTGACGCCACCAGCGCCAAGGCCCACGTGCGCCACGCCAGGCTGTTAAGGGAAGCGGGGAAGATCGCCATCGACCTCACCCCGGCCGCCCGGGGGCCCTACGTGGTGCCCCCGGTAAACCTCAAGGCCCACTTGGAGGAGGACAACGTCAACCTCATTACCTGCGGGGGCCAGGCTACCATTCCCCTGGTCTACGCTGTCCATCGGGTGGCCCCGGTCCTCTACGCGGAGATGGTCTCCACCGTGGCCTCCCACTCGGCGGGACCGGGTACGCGGCAGAACATCGACGAGTTCACCTTCACCACCGCCCGGGGTCTCGAGGCCATCGGCGGGGCCAAGCAGGGCAAGGCCATCATCATCCTGAACCCCGCCGAGCCCCCCATCCTCATGACCAACACCGTGCGGGCCATACCGGAGAGCGAGGTGTTTGACCGGGAGGCGGTGGTGCAAAGCGTCCGGGCCATGGAGGCCGAGGTGCAGGCGTACGTGCCCGGCTACCGCCTGAAGGCGGACCCGGTCTTCGAGATGCTGCCCACCCCTTGGGGGGAGCGCGCGGTGGTCTCCATGCTCTTGGAGGTGGAAGGGGCCGGGGACTATTTGCCGAAGTATGCGGGCAACCTGGACATCATGACCGCTTCCGCCAGGCGAGTAGGGGAGGTTTTCGCCCAGCACCTCCTGGGCAAACGGCCCGAGGAGGTGGTGGCGTGAGCTTTGATCTGTCCTTTGCCAAGCCTCCTGTGGTGGTAGACACCACGCTCCGAGATGGCTCCCATGCCCACCGCCATCAGTACACCCCAGAGGAGGCCCGAGCCATTGCCCAGGCCCTGGATGCGGCCGGGATCTACGCCCTAGAGGTCGCCCACGGGGACGGGTTGGGGGGGAGCTCGCTTCAGTACGGCTTCTCCCGGGTGAGCGAGCTGGAACTCATCCGGGCGGTGCGGGAGGTGGTCCAAAGGGCTAAGGTGGCGGCGCTCCTCCTTCCCGGGATCGGCACCCGGAAGGAGCTCAAGGAGGCGGTGGAGGCCGGTGTCCAGATGGTGCGCATCGCCACCCAGTGCACCGAGGCGGACATCTCCGAGCAGCACTTCGGCATGGCCAAGGAGATGGGCCTTCTGGCCGTGGGCTTCCTCATGATGAGCCACATGCGCCCGCCGGAGTTCCTCGCCGAGCAGGCCCTCCTGATGGAGAGCTACGGGGCGGATGTGGTGTACATCGTGGACTCGGCCGGGGCCATGCTGCCCGAGGATGCTTACCTGCGGGTGAGGGCGCTCAAGGAAGCCCTGAAGCGGGCCAAGGTGGGCTTCCATGCCCACAACAACCTGGGCCTGGCTATCGGCAATACCCTGGCCGCCTTGGCCGCGGGGGCGGACTGGGTGGACGGCACCCTCCGTGGCTACGGGGCGGGGGCGGGGAACGCGGCCACGGAGGTTCTGGCCGCGGTCTTGGACAAGGCGGGCCTCAACCCGGGCCTGGAGGTCTTCAAGCTCCTGGACGCAGCGGAGTACCTGGTGGGGCCCATCCTCCACTTCCAGCCCTACCCGGACCGGGACTCCGTGGCCATCGGTTACGCCGGGGTCTACTCTACCTTCCTCCTCCACGCCAAAAGGATCGGCAAGGAGCTCGGGGTGGATCCCCTAGCCATCCTGTTGGAGCTTGGGCGCAGGCAGGCGGTGGCGGGGCAGGAGGACTGGATCCTGCGGGTGGCCTTGGAACTCAAGGAGAAGGAAGCCGGAGCGTTGGCAGACTGAGGGGCGTATGGTGGTGCTCAGGGTGACCCTATTGGAGGGGCGTCCTTTAGAAAAGAAGCGGGAGCTGGTACGAAGGCTCACGGAGATGGCCTCGAGGCTCCTCGAGGAACCCTACGAGGAGGTGCGGGTCATCCTTTACGAGGTGCGGCGGGATCAGTGGGCGGCAGGGGGCGTCCTCTTTTCGGACAAGGAGGGAGCGTGACCCTTTTAGAGGCGGTGCGGAAAGCGCGGGCCGAGGGCAGGACCCTCTCCGGGGGTAGGAACTGGGGGGTGGGACTGGAGGAAGCTTACCGTATCCAGGAGGCCCTTTTTCCCGGTCCCCTCAAGGGCTTCAAACTGGGCTTGGTTTCCGAGGCCAAGCAGCGGCAGATGGGCATCGCTGAGCCTATCTTCGGCCGGGTACACCCGGGCATGCTGGTGGAGCGGGTGGACCTGGCGCGGTTCCTTCAGCCCCGGGTGGAACCCGAGGTGGCCTTGATCCTGCGAAAAGACCTGCCGCCGGGGGCCTCCTTGGACCGGGCCCACCAGGCCATCGGGGGTTTCTTCCTGGCGATGGACATCCTGGACTCGGTCTGGGAGGGCTACCGCTTTTCCCTGCCCGAGGTGGTGGTGGACAACACCTCAGGGGGAGCTTTTCTCCTGGGTCTGAGGCGTTACGGCTGCCTGCCCCGGGGGGCTCTGCGCCTTTACCTGAACGGGGAGAAGGTGGCGGAGGGGCTGGTGGAGGCTTTGGGGGATCCGGGGGCCAGGCTTTCCTGGCTAGCAGAGCGCGTGGGGGGCCTCAGGGCAGGGCAGATCGTCTTCCTGGGCTCCCCGGCGGCGGCGGTGCCCCTCGCGCGGGGGGTTTTGGAGCTTTGGGGCGAGGGGGGGGTCCTCCTCGCCCGGGTAGCGTAGGAGGTGGACCGTGGTGGAACCCAAGATCTACAAGGAGACCCAGGAGCGGCTCAAAGCCTTAGGCTTTCCCTTCACCCTTCCCCTCGAGGTAACCCACTACATCGGCGGGGAGTTCGACCGGGGCGACCACCCTTTCCCCGTCGTCTACCCGGCCACAGGGGAGGTGATCGGGACTGTCCCGGAGGGCCGGGAGGAGGAGGTGGAAAGGGCGGTGGCGGCGGCCACCGAGGCTTTCAGGACCTGGGGGAAGATGCCCCCTAGCCAACGCCGCCCGTACCTCCGGCGGTTCGCCGAGAAGATTCGCGAGTACCGGCCAGTCTTTGAGGTCCTGGAGAGCCTGGACGTGGGCCGACCCATCCACGAGAACCGCCTGGGGTACGTGGAGCGCATGGCGAACAACATCGAGTTCTTCGCCGACTTCGCCGTGACCCACGGCTCCGAGGCCTACCCCATGGAAAACGGTTACGTCAACTACGTCCTCCGTTTCCCCGTGGGGGTGGCGGCCTTGATCACCCCCTGGAACATGCCTAGCATGCTCGCCACGTGGAAGATCGGGCCCACCCTGGCTTTTGGGAACACCGCCGTCCTGAAGCCTGCGGAGTTCACCCCCTTGGGGGCTTGGCTGTTGGCCAGATGTGCCCACGAGGCCGGGCTTCCCCCGGGCGTCTTCAACGTGGTCCACGGCTTCGGGCCTAACTCCGCCGGGGAGTTCCTTACCCGGCATCCCGGTGTCCGCCTCATCTCCTTCACTGGGGAAACCACCACCGGGAAAGTCATCATGCGCAACGCCGCCGATACCCTGAAACGCCTTTCCATGGAGCTTGGTGGGAAGGCCCCCAACCTCATTTTCCGGAGCGCCGACCTGGATCGGGCGGTGGAGGTGACCTTACGGGCCGGCTTCTTTAACCAGGGGGAGGTCTGCTTGGCGGGCTCGCGGCTCCTGGTGGAGCGGCCCGTCTACGAGCCCTTCTTGGACCGGTTGGTGCGGGCGGCCAAGGCGCTGAAGGTGGGGGATCCCTTGGACCCCGAAACCCGCATGGGGGCTCTCATCGCCGAGGAACACCTGCGGAAGGTGATGTCCTATGTGGAGATCGCCCGCGAGACCGCCACCCTTCTCACGGGAGGCAAGCGCCCCGAGCTGCCGCACCCCTTGGACAAGGGCTACTTTTTGGAGCCCACGGTGGTGGTGGACGTGAAGCCCTCGGACCGGGTGTGCCAGGAGGAGATCTTTGGGCCCATGGTGGTGGTGATGCCTTTTGACACCGAGGAGGAGGCCATAGCCCTCGCCAACAACACCCCCTACGGCCTGAACGCCATCGTCCAGACGAGGGACGTGGGCCAGGCGGTGCGGGTGGCGGAAGCCCTGGAGGTGGGTACCGTTTGGATCAACGACTGGTTTGTGCGCGACCTGCGGGTGCCCTTTGGCGGGGCCAAGCAGTCGGGCATCGGCCGGGAGGGCGGCCACTACGGCTACGAGTTTTACTACGAGACCAAGAACGTCTGCCTGGCCAACCGGTGAAGCCATGGAGCTCGAGGCCTTTGCCAGGGAGCTGGAGACGGCCTGGGTGGAGCGGAAGCCCATACCCCCCCTCTCCGAGAGAGGGCTGAGGGGGGTGGAGGCCGCCTACCGGGTGCAGGAAGCCTGGAACACCCTCCGCCTGGCCCAGGGGGACCGGGTGGTGGGGCGGAAGATCGGCCTTACCTCTAAGGCGGTGCAGGAGCAGCTGGGGGTGGACCAGCCGGACTTTGGCCACCTCTGGCAAAGCCGCTTCCTGGGGGTGGGGGAGCGGGGGGAGGTGCCCTTCTCCCTCTTCCTCCAACCCCGGGTGGAGGGGGAGCTGGCCTTCCTCCTCGGGCGGCGTCTCGAGGGTCCCCACGTGACCCCCCAGGAGGTGCTTGCGGCCACGGAAGCCGTGGCCTTCGCGCTGGAGATCGTGGATAGCCGCATCGCCGACTGGCGCATCCGCATTGAGGACACCATCGCCGACAACGCTTCCTTCGGGGCCTTCTTCGTGGGCCCCTGGGAGAGGGCTTTGCTGGAAGAGGATCTCTCCACCTTGGGCCTTGTGCTTTACAAAAACGGGGATCCGGTGGCCCAAGGGGTGGGGGTGGCCTGCTTGGGCCACCCCGCACGGGCGGTGGCTTGGTTGGCGGGCGCCCTGGCTCGGTTCGGGGTGGCCCTGGAGCCGGGAGACATCGTCATGTCCGGGGCTTGGGCCCCCGTACAGGCTGCGGGCCCGGGGGACCTCTTTACCTTGGAGGGGACTGGGGGAAGGGGGCTTTCCTTGCGCTTGGCCTAGGGGGTTGCCATGCCCATGCTGGAGGTCCTGGTGATCCGGGAAAAGCCCCTCACCCAAGAGGAGCGGAAGGCCCTCAGGTGGGAGGCCGAGACCATCTTCCAGGAGGTCTTGGGTACCCCCAAGGGGCGGCTTCGGGTCTTTGTCCTCGAGGAAGGAGCCGCCTGCCCCCTACCTCAGGAGATGGGCCATCCGCCGCTGGATGAGCCGGGTGGCGTAAAGGGGGCTTAGGCGGTAGAGGAGGTCCATGGTGCGGGCGTCCTTGCCCAGGAGGACGCGGAAGGCGTTCTTTTCCACAGCCTCTAGCAAGGTCCTGGCGGCCTCCTCCGGCTCCAGAAGGGGAACCTGGGCCTGCCCCTCGGACCTTGGCGTTTCTACCCCAGAGTGCTGGGCGATCCCTGTACGCATGGCCCCGGGCAGAACCAGGGTCACCCGCACCGGAGTTCCCTGAAGCTCGGCCCAAAGCCCTTCGGTGAGGAGCTTGACGGCGGCCTTGGAGGCCCCGTAGATCGTCTGGCCCGGTACCGGGAGGAAACCTCCCATGCTGGAAACGTTGACGATGTGGGCCTCAGAGCGTTGGAGAAGCCTGGGGAGGAAGGCTTTGATCATGTAGAGGGTGCCGTAGAAGTTCACCCCCATGACCCGCTCACCGGCCTCGAGGTCCAAGTCCTGAAGCCTCTTGAAGGCCTGGATGATACCGGCGTTGTTGATGAGTCCGTCCACCTGGCCGTGGACTTGTTCTACCTCTTCCGCCAGGGCCTCCACCCGTGCCCGCTGGGTGATGTCCAGAAGGTGGAGGCTTAGCCCAGCCGCGCTGCCGCCCGCTTTGGTTTGGGTTTCCTCCAGACCCTCTCGGCTCCGGTCCACCGCGGCTACCCGGGATCCGCGCCGGAGAAGCTCCAGCACCAGGGCTTGGCCAAGCCCGCTTCCTGCACCCGTGACCACCCAGGTCTTGCCCGCGGTTTGCATGGCCTTAGTTTAAGGGTGGAGGCTAGGGGGGCGACGGTATGCTGCGGAATATGCTTCCTTTCCTGGACCCCAGGCTCCTGGTCTTGCTCGCTGGGGTCCTTCTGGGAACGGTAAGCGAGAGCAGTCTGGCCCCGGCCCTACCTGCTTTGGCAGAGGCCTTCGGGGTGGGGCCGGAGGCGGCACAAGGGGTGGTTTCCACGGGGCTCCTTGGGGCCGCTTTGGCCTATCTCCCCCTGGCCTGGCTTGGGGGAAGGTTGGGTGCCGGGAGCCTCTTCCGGACCGGGGTGGTCCTCCACGCGGCTCTGGCCCTCCTCCTCTTTCTCGCCCCGTCCCTCCCTCTCCTCTACCTCCTGCGCTTCCTCCAGGGGGTGGCCACGGCTATGGTGGTGGGTCTGGTGCCGGGCCTGGCCGCCGGCGCCTTTCCCCACGCCCGGGGGTACGCCATGGGGATGGTGGCCAGCACCGTGGCCACGGGCACCCTCCTGGGGCCGGCCTTGGGCGGGGTGGTGGCCAGCCTGGGGGTGGCCTATGTTTTCCTTCTGCCCCTTCCCTTCGGTTTCCTGGCCCTTCTCCTCGCAGGGAACCTCCCCGGCCTGCCGCCCCAGGGGGGTGGGCTCCGGGAGCTCTTGCGGACCCCGGGGTTTTCCCGGGTCCTTTGGGCCACCGGCCTTTACTTCCTGCAAACGCTGGGTACCACCGTGGCCGTGGCCTTTTACCTGGGGGCGGAGGGGTTTTCTCCAGGAGCCATCGGCGGCCTCCTCCTTTGGGGTTCCTTGCAGCTTCTCCTTGCGGGGGCTTGGGCCGGGAAAGCTGCCGACCGCCTGGGCTACGGTCGGATGGCCCTCCGGGGAGCGTACCTGTTGGTGGGGGCAGGGATAGCCCTGGCCTTCCTGCCCCTCTGGCATCCCTTTTGGGGGGCGGCCCTGGGCCTCCTCCTCCTGGGGGTGGGCCGGGCCCTTTTCCAGGCGGCCAACAACGCCCAGGTGCTTTCCCTGGCCCCGCAGGGCCTCGAGGGCCTGGCCTCCGGGGCCCTCTCCGTGGCCAGGACCCTGGGCCAGGGGGCAGGGAGCGCCCTAGCGGGAGTATCCCTGGCCTTCTTTGAGCCCCTCCTCCAGGGCCACCGCCCCGCCTTCGCCGCCACGGTGCTCCTCCTCTCCGCCCTGATGGCCGGCGCCGCCTGCCTGGTGGGCAGCCGGGAGGGGCGTTGACTTCTGAAGAGCCCTCCTTTTAGCATGACCCTGAAGCATAGGGGGTGGCTGTGCGATGGCCCGTTTTCTGGGATTCCTCCTTGTGCTAGGGATGGTTTTAGCCCAGACCGGTTCCAAGCCTCAGGTCCTTATCGGTACCGGGGGTGTGGGCGGCGTTTACTTTTACTACGGCACCGCGGTGGCGGAGATTCTAAACAGGAGCGGGGTTGTCCAGGCCCAGGCCATGCAGTCAGGGGGTTCTATGGAAAACCTCTTGCTCCTCCGGGACCGAACGGACCCCAGCCGGGGGATTTATTACTGCGGCACCGCTCTCCCCGATGCCGTGCTCCTGGCCTTCCAAGGGGAGGAGCGCTTCCAGGGGAACCCTGCCCCGGTGCGGATCCTTTTCACCATGTATCCCAACTACTTCCATGTGGTGACTACGGAGGACAGTGGCATCCGTGTCCTTCAGGATTTGCGGGGTAAAAGGGTGTCCACAGAGGTGGCGGGGGGCATCATCGAGTACGAGGCCAGGATCCTCATGTCCGCTGCTATCCCGGGCTTTGACCCCCGTACCCACTTTGGGAGGTGGATAAGAAACCGGGTATCGGAAAGCGCCCAAATGATGGCGGAGGGGAACTTGGATGCCCTTTTCTGGTCTGGTGGGTTGCCCACAGGAAGCATCCTAGAGTTGGCCGCGGCTTTGAACCGCCGCGGTAAGCGCCTCTTTTTGGTTTCCCTGCCGCCTCAGAGCACGCCGGTACAGGTGCTCATGCGGCGCTTCCCCGGTGTGGTGGATACGGGCATTATTCCCAAGAGTGTTTATAACACGCGCTACGATACCCCCACGCTTACCTTCTGGAATGTGTTTGTTTGCCCCGCGAGCCTTCCGGAAGAGGCTGCTTACGCTATCGTCAGGACAGTTTTTGAGAATCTTCCTGCTCTTCACACGGCCGTGGCCCCGGCCCGGGACACTACCCTGGAAAATGCGGTGCGCTCTCGGGGTGGCCGGGTCCCCTATCACGAGGGGGCGGTCCGCTACTTCCGGGAGCGGGGGGTGTGGCGCTAAAAGGTCCGGATCCCCACCCCGGCTTCCTCCAGGGCCTTCCGCACCGCCCGGGCCACCTCGGGGCCCCGGGGGTTGTCCCCGTGGATGCAGAGGGTCTCCGCCCGCACCCTCACCTCCCCTCCGTCCAGGGCCTCCACCCTGCCCTCCAGGACCATCCTGAGGGCCCTCCGGGCGGCCTCCTCGGGGTCCGTAATCCAAGACCCGGGCAGGGAGCGGGGGGCGAGCTGGCCGTCCCTCAGGTAGGCCCTCTCCGGGAAAGCCTCCAGGACCACCCTGAGCCCCGCCCGCCTGGCCTCCTCCTCGTACACGGTGCCGGGGAGGACCACCAGGGGCACCTCCGGGTCAAAGGCCCGGACCGCCTCGGCGATGGCCCGGGCCGTTTCCCGGTCCCGGCAGGCCTTGAGGTACAGGGCCCCGTGGGGCTTCACATGGTGCAGCCCGAGGCCTTCCGCCCGCAGAAAGGCGTAAAGGGCCCCGATCTGGTAGAGGACGTCCGCGTAGACCTCCTCGGGGCTTAGGGCCATCTCCCGGCGGCCAAAGCCCACCAGGTCCGGGAAGCCGGGGTGGGCTCCCACCGCCACCCCGTGGGCCTTGGCCAGGGCCACCGCCTCCCGCATGCGGCTGGGGCTTCCCCCGTGGAAGCCAGAGGCCAGGTTCACCGAGGTCACCAGAGGGAAGATCTCCCCATCATGGCCGTAGGTAAAGACCCCATAGGACTCCCCGGCATCGGCGTTGAGGTCTATTCGCATGGAGCACCTCCTGGTTCACAGGATAAACCTTGCCTCCTGCTCCCCGTAGAACAGGTGGAGTTCGGCCATGCCCTCGGGAACAAAGCGGTTTCCGATGCGCACCAGGGGCACGTCGTGGCCCGGGAAGATGCGGGGATGCTTTAGGACCCGCAGGCGGCTCCTCAGGGCTTCCTCGGGGTCCACGCAAGGGAGGGCTGGTGGCCCCTCGAGGTCGAAGCGGCTTTTGACCGCATCGCTTACCAGGGCACCGGCACCCTGGACCTCGAGGCCCAAAAGCCCTGGCGTGTGCCCTGGAAGGTGGAGGAGCCGCAGGCCCGGGAGAAGCTCCCCCTCCTCCCGCACCGCCCTGAGCCGCAGGCGTTCCAGAAGGGGTAGGAGGACGTAGAGGCAAGCGGGGTCACGGCGGGGGTTTTGCGCCACTCTTTCCGCGTGGTCCAACTCCCGTTCATGGACCACCACCTCCGCCTGGGGGAAAAGGTCCACGTTGGCCGCGTGGTCGAAGTGCAGGTGGCTCAAGACCACCACCTCCACGGCCTCGAGGGGGACGCCTAAGGCGGAAAGGCGCTGTCCCAGCCCCTCCCGTTCGCCAAAGCCCAGCGTGTCGTAGAGGATTGTTTTGGAAGCCAGGACGAGGTAGGCACTGGAAAGCCCCAGGTAGCCCCGGTGGCTTCGCCCGGGGAACCCGCTCCAGACGGGAAGGATGCGCACCTTATCCCCCGGTCATGGTCCGGGGGAGCCAGGTGGCCATTTCCGGAAAGGCCACCAGAAGGCCCACCATGAGGAGGAGCGCCCCCATGAAGGGCAGGGCGTAGCGGGCGATGCGGAACAGATCCTCCCCGGTGAGGGACTGGATGACGAAGAGGTTGAAGCCCACCGGGGGGGTTATCTGGGCCAGCTCCACCATGAGGACCAGGTAGATCCCAAACCACAAGGGGTCCACCCCCACCGCCTGGACCACGGGCAGGATCACGCTGATGGTGAGGACCACGATGGAGATGCCGTCCAAAAACCAGCCCAGGACGACGTAGACCAGGCTTAGGAGGAGGATGAGGAGGAGAGGGGTGACCCCCGCCTCCACCGCCCAGGCGGCCAGGGCCCGGGGGATGCCGGTGAAGCCCATGGCCAGGGTGAGCACCCCGGCTCCTGCCAGGATGAGGCCGATCATGCTGGTGGTGCGCACCGCCCCCAGGAGGCTTTCCCGGAAGAGGGCGGGGGAAAGCTCCCGGTTCAAGGCTGCCAGCACGAAAGCCCCCGCCACCCCGAGGGCCGCGGCTTCCGTGGGGGTGGCCACCCCCAGGTAGATGGAGCCCAGGACCAGGAGGATGAGGAGGAGAACGGGGAAGAGGCTCCCAAGCCCCCTCAGCCTTTCCCGCCAGGGAACCCGGGGCTCTTGGGGGAGCTCCCCCCGGAACCGCCAGGCCAAAAGGGCCACCAGGAGCATGAAGAGCAGGGCCAGGCTTATGCCCGGCACCACGCCCGCCATGAAGAGCCGGGCCACGGAGACCTCGGCCATGACCCCGTAGACGATGAGGACGATGCTGGGAGGGATGAGGAAGCCCAGGGTGCCCGCTCCCGCCAAGGAGCCCAGGGCCAGGGCCTTGGGGTAGCCCCGCTTTAGGAGCTCGGGCAGGGTGAAACGGCCTACGGTGGCGGTGGTGGCGGCGGAGGAGCCGATGACCGCGGCGAAGAGGGCGCTGGCCACCACGTTCACGTGGAGGAGGCC
Source organism: Thermus thermamylovorans (assembly GCF_004307015.1). Classification (NCBI taxonomy): domain Bacteria; kingdom Thermotogati; phylum Deinococcota; class Deinococci; order Thermales; family Thermaceae; genus Thermus; species Thermus thermamylovorans. The sequence continues at coordinate 2,415 of NZ_SIJL01000024.1, read as the reverse complement.
CCCGGGGAGACGGGCGAGGAGGGGGCCAAGCCCCTGGAAAAGCCCCTGGGCGAGCCGGGAGCGGTAGAGGATCTCCCCCATCCAGACAAAGAGGGGCAGGGCGGCCAGGGTCCAGCCCGAGGTGCTCACCCAAAGGGCCGTGGCCACGTTGGGCCCCGGGGGGGCGGTGGTGAAAAAGGTCAGGGCGAAGAGGCCCACCAGGAGGAGGGCGAGCCCCACATAGACCCCGAGGCCCAAAAGGAGCAGGAGCAGGAGGACCAGGAAGAGGCCTACCTCTGCGAGGCTCATCCCTCCGCCCCCTTGCGGAGCCGGGTCCCGGCCTCCAGGAGGGCCAGGGCGAAGAAGGTGAGGCCCAGGGCCAGGAAGCTTTGCGGCAGCCAGAGGGGCAAGGGGAGGAGGCCCGGGGCCAGGTCGCCGAAGCGGTAGCTCTCCGCCACCCGGAGCCAGGCCTGCCAGGTGGCGTAGAGGGCGGCCAGGAGAGCGAGGCCCAGGGCCAGGCCCTCGGCCAGGCGGCGGGGGCCTGGGGGCAGGCGCCCGAGGAGAAGCCGCACCCGGATGTGCCCTCCGGCCCGGAGGGTGGGGGCGAGGCCCAGGAAGATGAGCCCCGCGGTGGCGAAGCCCGCCATCTCCAGGGCGGAGGGGACCACGAAGCCCAGCTGGCGGCCCAGAATCTGGGCCAGGATCACCAGGAGGATGAAGAGGCCCATGAGGGCCGCCAGGAGCTCGGAGAGGCGGAAGAGGCCCTCGAGGGCCCTCGCTAGCAGGTTCATCGGCCCAGGTAGCGCCGGTAGACCTGCACCCCCTGGGCCCCCGCCTGCCGCTGCCACTCCAGGACCATGGTCTCGCCCACGCGGCGCAGGTCGGCCAGGAGCTGGGGGGAGGGCCTCACCACCTGCATGCCCCGGCTGGCCAGGGTCTGCATGGCCCGCTCCTCCTGCTCCTGGCTCAGGCGCCAGCCCCGTTCCTCCGCCCGCCTGGCCGCCTGCAGGAGGGCCTCCCGGTCCTGGGGGGAGAGGCCCTCGAGGGCGCGGCGGCCCACCACCACCATGTTCTTGGGGATCCAAGCCTTCACGTCGTAGAAGTAGCGGGTGAAGTCCCAGGCCTGGCTGTCCACCCCGGTGGCGGCGGAGGTGACCATGGCCTCCACGATCCCCGTGGCGAAGGCCTGGGGGATGTCCGCGGCCTCCACCTGGACCGGGGTCATCCCCAGAAGCTCCGCCATGCGGGCGGTGGCCGGGTTGTAGGCCCGGAAGCGGAGGCCCCGGAGGTCCTGGGCCGAGTTCACCGGGCGCCGGGTGTAAAGCCCCTGGGGGGGCCAGGGCACGGCGTAGAGGAGGACCATCCCCCGCTGGCCCAGCCAGCGCTCCACCTCGGGGCGCTGGGCCTGGTAGAGCCTCCTGGCTTCCTCGTAGCCCGTGGCCACGAAGGGGATGGCGTCCAGGTTGAAGATGGGAAACTCGTTGGCCAGGAGGGACATGAGGACCTCCCCCATCTGGATCTGCCCGTTCCTCACGGCGGGCAGGATCTGGGGGTGGGGGAAGAGGGAGCCCCCGGGGTGGACGGTGATCCTGAGCCTGCCTCCGGTGGCCTCCTCCACCTCGCGCGCGAACTGCTGGATGTTCTGGGTGTGGAAGTTGCCCGGAGGGTAGGGGGTGGCCATGTTCCAGCTTTGAGCCTGTACGATCCCCGCTAAAAGCAAAACCCCCGGGAGAAGTTTGTGCATAGGTTTGCACCTCCCGAGGCTATTGTAATCCCACAGGTATCCCTTGTTCAAGGTTTCCCCCTTCTAGAACCCTGTGGTCTTTACTGCAAACTTTCTTTACGAAGCCTATCTCATGCTCAAAACTTTTCCTCTACTGCTCCATCCCCACGCGTGTGGGGACTACTAGCCTTCCCTCGCCATCTTCCGGGCCCACTCCGGTCCATCCCCACGTGTGTGGGGACTACCTCGCACCTCCCGCTCGCCGCTCCGGACCTNCCCCACGTGCGTGGGGACTACTGAGGGCGGTGGATAGGCTCGTTAGGGAAGCTGGTCCATCCCCACGTGCGTGGGGACTACACCGGGGGGCGATACCGGAGTGCAAGGGGGGTCGGTCCATCCCCACGTGCGTGGGGACTACCGTCCTGGGGCATGGTTGAGCGGGAAGGGGGAGGTCCATCCCCACGTGCGTGGGGACTACTGCGGGCGGGCATGTACTCCGGCGAGCTTCACGGTCCATCCCCACGTGCGTGGGGACTACGTGGGCCCAAGGGAGCTTAGCCCTTTCCAGGCCGGTCCATCCCCACGTGCGTGGGGACTACCACCTCGGCCACGTGGTCGGGGCGGCTCATCTCGGTCCATCCCCACGTGCGTGGGGACTACGCCACCCGGGCGGCGATGGCCTTTGAGGATGCCGGTCCATCCCCACGTGCGTG